>CAXUIA010000173.1:3854-5608 GCA_964250835.1 uncultured Acetobacteraceae bacterium
ATCCTGGAAGAGACCTACGGCATCATGGTCTACCAGGAGCAGGTCATGCAGATCGCGCAGAAAATGGCCGGCTACAGCCTGGGTGCCGCCGACCTGCTACGCCGCGCAATGGGCAAGAAGATCCGCGCGGAAATGGACAAACAGCGCGAGATCTTCACCAGCGGCGCAGTCGGTCGCGGTGTGTCGCAGGCAAAAGCGGTCGAGGTGTTCGATCTGATGGCAAAGTTCGCGGACTATGGCTTCAACAAGAGCCATGCCGCAGCTTACGCGCTGGTGTCTTATCAAACGGCCTGGCTGAAAGCGAACCATCCAACCGCGTTTCTCGCAGCCTGCATGTCGCTTGCAATCAACAACACGGACAAGTTGGCCGCCTTGCGGCAGGAGGTGGGCCGGCTGGGCATCCGGCTCCTGCCTCCCGACATCAACCGCTCGTCAGCCGACTTCAGGGTCGAAGTCGGCGCGGATGGAACACAATCGGTGCGCTATGCGCTGGCCGCAATTAAACGAGTCGGCCTGGCTGCCATGAAGTCGCTTTGCATGGCGCGTGGAGCGACTGAGTTCCGCGACCTGACCGACTTCGCCGCACGCGTCGATCCCGGTCCTCTTAACCGCATGCAACTCGAGAATCTGGTGAGGGCAGGGGCATTCGACAGACTTGAGCCAAACCGTGCCAGGCTGTTGGCCGGCATCGATACGGTGCTGAGGCGAGCGCAGAGCAACAGCGAGGAGGCGGCAAGTGGCCAGATCGGCTTGTTCGAACCTTCCCTTGTCGATGAGAGACTCAGGCTTCCAAACCTGCCGGAATGGTCGGATGTCGAGCGGTTGAGCCAGGAGGCCGACGCGATCGGATTCCACCTCACGGCGCACCCGCTTGACGCCTACCGAGGATTGTTGGCCCATCTCGAGACGGTTCAGACCAGCGACGTCGAAGCGCAGGCGCAAGCCGGCCGGACCCGGATCAAAATCGCAGGCTGCATCGTCGACCGCAAGGAACGTCCGACCCGGACGGGTGGCAAAATGGCGTGGCTACGCCTGTCCGACCCGACCGGGATGGTGGAAGTGACGCTGTTCTCCGAGGTCCTGGCACGCCGTCGTGACGTGCTGACGCCAGGTCGGGCGGTTCTGGTCACGGTCGACCTCAAGGTCGAGGGTGAAGCGCTTCGGATCACGGCCCAAGACCTCGTCGATCTGGAGCAGGTGGCGGCAGAGACGACCGGTGGCGCACTTCGAGTCTGGGTCGAACGGGCGGAAGCGGTCGGTCCGATCCATTCGATACTGTCGCGCGGCCCGCGTGGCCGCGGGCGTATCATCCTGGTGCCTCAGGTGGATGACGAGCGTTCAGTCGAGATGGTTTTGCCGGAGCTTTACGCCGTGACACCGCGGCTCGCGCAAGCGCTCAAGAGCCTGCCAGGTGTGGCGCGCATCGAGAGCGGTTGACCCTCCTCTCAGTGCGATGACTTGTCTGGCTTGCCGAGATGCGCGATATGCGGAGTGTCGATGGGTATCACTCATCGGTAATTCACACGCGGGACAAGCTTTCGGTGTGGCTTCGGCCACGCAGCCCGCGGAGGTTCAACCGAAACAGGAAAGGACACGCCCTGATGGCGATGCCCGACTTTTCTTTGCGACAGCTGCTCGAGGCCGGTGTTCATTTCGGCCACCACACACGCCGGTGGAACCCGCGCATGGCGCCCTTTCTTTTTGGCGTCCGTAACCAGGTTCACATCATTGATCTGCAACAGACGGTGCCCATG
>CAXUIA010000174.1:0-5566 GCA_964250835.1 uncultured Acetobacteraceae bacterium
CCCCAGGCACGAGATGATCAGCACCGGCCGGCGTCCAAACCGGTCCGACAACGCGCCCTGAAGCGGCCCGAACAGGAGCTGCATCGCCGAGAACACCGTTCCCAGGACCCCGATCACCCGCGCCGATCCCGCCTGGTTGCCGCCCAATAGGTGCAGGATCAACGGCGGCAGCACCGGGATCACCAGTGACGCCGTCATCATGTCGAGGAACACCACCAGCGCGGGCACCTCTCTCAGTTGACCCGCCGCCGCGTGGGTCCTATCTGACCCTCTCGCCGCGACCGAGGGAGGCGGCCGCCTTCGCGCGGTGCTGACGCGCCCGCTCGGACCGCCTGCTGCCCGGAAGGCCCTCATGCTCGGCTCGATCGCTCGTGCCATCTTCGGCACCGCCAATGACCGCTCGCTCAAGGCGTTCCAACGCCGCGTGCCGCAGATCAATGGGCTCGAGCCCAACATCCAGGCGCTGACCGCCGAGGACCTTCGTCTCAAGACGAACGAGTTCAAATCCCGCCTCGCCGGCGGCGCCACTCTCGACGACCTGCTGCCCGAAGCCTTTGCGGTCGTCCGCGAGGCCAGCCGGCGCGTGCTCGGCATGCGCCATTTCGACGTGCAGCTCATCGGCGGCATGGTCCTTCATTCCGGGCGTATCGCCGAGATGAAGACCGGCGAGGGCAAGACGCTCGTGGCGACGCTCGCTGTCTACCTCAACGCGCTCGCGGGTAAAGGTGTCCACGTCGTCACCGTCAACGACTATCTCGCCCGGCGCGACGCCGAGGACATGGGCCGGCTGTACGCCTTCCTCGGCCTCTCGACCGGCGTCATCATACCGGGCCTGACCGACGGCGAGCGGCAGCATGCTTATGGCTGCGACGTCACCTACGGCACCAACAACGAGTTCGGCTTCGACTATCTGCGCGACAACATGAAATATCGCCTCGAAGACATGGTCCAGCGGCCGTTCTTCTACGGGATCGTCGATGAGGTCGACAGCATACTCGTCGACGAAGCGCGCACGCCGCTGATCATCTCCGGTCCCGCAGAAGACAGCTCCGAGCTCTACCGCTCGGTCGACGCCGTCGTGCGCCGCCTCGTCGACGAGCCCGACATCTACGACAAGGACGAGAAGTTCCGTACCGTCACACTCACCGAACCCGGCTCCGAGCGCGTCGAGGCGATGCTGAACGAGGCGGGCGTCCTGACCGAGGGGTCACTCTACGACGTTTTCAACGTCTCGATCGTGCATCACGTCCAGCAGAGCCTGCGCGCGCACACGCTCTACTCGCGCGACGACCACTACATCGTCAAAAACGACCAGATCATCATTATCGACGAGTTCACCGGCCGCATGATGGAGGGCCGCCGCTTCTCCGAAGGCCTGCACCAGGCGCTCGAGGCCAAGGAGGGCGTCACCGTCCAGCAGGAAAATCAGACGCTCGCCTCCATCACCTTCCAGAACTACTTCCGGCTCTATCCCAAACTCTCCGGCATGACCGGCACCGCCATGACCGAGGCCGACGAGTTCGCCGAGATCTACAAGCTCGAAGTCATTGAAATCCCAACCAACGTTTCGGTCATACGCAAGGATGACGACGACGAGGTCTACCTCACGGCCGCCGAAAAATACGGCGCCGTCGCCACCCTGATCACCGAAGCCCAGCAGCGCGGCCAGCCCGTGCTCGTCGGCACCACCTCGATCGAGAAAAGCGAGCTTCTCTCCGGTATCTTGGCCGAGCGCCAGATCCGCCACTCGGTGCTCAACGCCCGTTTCCACGAGCAGGAAGCCGGCATCATCGCCGACGCCGGTGCGCCCGGTACCGTCACCATCGCCACCAACATGGCCGGGCGAGGGACCGACATCAAACTCGGCGGCAACCTCGAGGCGCGCCTCAAATCCATTCTTCCCACAATCGAGGACGAGGCCGAACGCGAACGCGTCTCCGAACAGATCCGCGCCGACAATGCCGTCAAGCACGAGCAGGTCAAACGGGCGGGCGGTCTCTACGTGATCGGCACCGAGCGTCACGAAAGCCGCCGTATCGACAACCAGCTGCGCGGCCGCTCCGGCCGTCAGGGCGACCCGGGGGCGAGCCGCTTCTTCTTGAGCCTTGAAGACGACCTGATGCGCATCTTCGGCTCCGACCGTATGGCCGGCATGATGCAGCGCCTCGGGCTCAAAGAAAACGAAGCCATTGTTCATCCCTGGATCAACAAGGCACTCGAGCGCGCACAGAAGAAGGTTGAAGCCCGCAACTTCGACACTCGAAAGAACCTTCTCAAATACGACGACGTGATGAACGACCAGCGCAAGGAGGTATACGGTCAACGCCGCGAGTTCATGGGCTCCGAGGACGTCTCCGACACCACCGCCGAAATGCGCGAGGAGATCATCACCAAGCTGCTGACCACCCGTATTCCGGAACGTGCCTTTGCCGAACAGTGGGAAAGCGAAGCACTCTCCGCCGATATCGAGCGGATCTTCGGCCTCAAGCTTCCCATCCTCGACTGGTCGCGCGAGGACGGGATTGAGGCCGAAACCGTCCAGGATCGCATTCGCGAGGCAACGTCATCGTTGATGGCAACCAAGGCCGCTAATTTCGGCACGCCTGTTCTGCGCTACATCGAGAAGCAGGTTCTGCTCAACACCCTTGACGCCGTTTGGAAGGAACATCTCCTCCTCCTCGATCAGTTGCGTCAGGGCATCTATCTTCGCGCCCATGGCCAACGCGACCCGCTCAACGAATACAAGCGCGAAGCCTTCGCACTCTTCAACGGCATGCTCGACGAACTCCGCGAACGCGTCACCTCCATGCTCGCCCATGTGGAGATCGCTCAGCCCGCAGCAGCCGCGCCCGAGCCGTTTCCGCAGCCGGTTCAGCAGGCGCCGCAATATGCCGCACTCGATGATGGTATGGTCGCGGTGGCAGAGGCGCCGGTGATAGACCGTAACGATCCGTCGACCTGGCGTGGCCTGTCGCGAAACGCGCTCTGCCCCTGCGGATCGGGGCGGAAGTACAAGCACTGTCATGGAAAGTTGGATTGAGATTTGGGCTGCCCCAAACCCCGCAGGGACCGGCGGCCCTCACCCGCGTGACGACTGAAGCGGAGAACTAGGCTTGGCCGGTCATTCCCAATTCAAGAACATCATGCACCGAAAGGGCGCGCAGGACGCCCGCCGGGCGCGCCAGTTCGCCAAGGTCATACGTGAAATCACCGTCGCCGCGCGAACCGGCTTGCCTGAGCCGGCATCAAATCCGCGGCTCAGGGCTGCGATCTATGCCGCCCGCGAAGTCAACATGCCGAAAGACACCGTCGACCGGGCGATCAAGAAAGCCGCCGGTGCCGCTGCGGGCGATGACTACGTCGAGGTCCGCTACGAAGGTTATGGTCCGAACGGCGTTGCGGTGATCGTCGAGACATTGACCGACAATCGGAACCGCACCGCATCCGACGTGCGCGCGGCCTTCTCCAAGCACGGCGGCGTTCTCGGCGAGACCAACTCCGTCTCCTTTATGTTCGGTCGTCTCGGCGTCATTCGCTACAAGACCGCCGCTGCCTCTGAAGACGCCATGCTCGAAGCCGCCATCGAAGCCGGCGCCGATAACGTCGAAAGCAGCCCCGACGGCCACGAAATCACTTGCGCGGTCGAGAACTTCTTCGGCGTGCGCGATGCGCTCGAAAAGCGCTTCGACATACCGGAAGCCGCACAGCTCGACTGGCGCCCCGCCACCACCGTCACACTCGACGAAGAGGCGGCGCGTTCGGTCCTCAAACTGATCGACGCCCTCGACGAGCTCGACGACGTCCAGAACGTCTATGCCAATTTCGACCTGCCTGAAGATGTAGCCACGCGCCTGGCGGCGTGACCCTGCTCGTCGGGCTTGACCCCGGACTTCGCTTCACCGGCTGGGGTATTGTCGAGTCCGACGGCAATCGACTTCGCCACGTGGCCGACGGCGTCATCGCAACCGACGGCCACGACACCGTCCCCAACCGCCTACGCGCGCTCCACGATGCGCTCGTCGCCCTTTTCACCGAGTGGCATCCCAAGGAAGCCGCCGTCGAGGAAACCTACGTCAACCGTAACGGCGCCGCGACGCTCAAGCTCGGCTACGCCCGCGGCGTCGTCCTTCTCGCACCCGCCCTGGCCGGCCTCACCGTCGCCGAATACGGAGCCATGGAAGTCAAACGCGCCGTCGTCGGCACCGGTGCCGCGAGCAAGGAGCAGGTCGCAGTCATGGTCAGACGCCTGTTGCCCGGTGCGACCCTCAAGCGCGCTGACGCCGCCGACGCACTCGCGGTTGCCATCTGTCACGCTCACCACCGTGCCTCGAACGCCCGCATCGTCGCCGGCACGCGTATGGCGTGACGCTACTTCCTGTGGCAGTCCAAACGCGGACCGCACATGTCCTGCCAACGCCGACGAGCATCGTAAGCAGCCCGGGGTGAGCGTCCACGCCGCATACCCCACAACTTCTCTCCGCATTCAATGCTTCGAACTGGCCCGCGTTCAAGGAGTTCTTCAATGAGATATGCCAGCTTCACGCACGAGGGCCGATCGAGCTGGGGCAGGATCGAGGCCACTGCCGTCGTTGATCTCGGAGCCCATGCGCCCGATCTTCGGACTGCGATTGCCGCCGGTCTGAGCGAGATGGCGGTGCGGGAAGGCGGTGATCGCATTCCGCTCGCCGAGATCGGCTGGCTTCCTGTCATCCCGCGTCCGGACAAGATCCTCTGCATCGGGATCAACTATGACGACCATCGACGGGAGACCGGGCGCGACGTGTCCGCCTATCCGACCATCTTCGTCCGCTTCGCCAACAGCCAGACCGGCCACGACACCGCGATCATCCGTCCGTCGGCGTCCACCAAGCTCGACTACGAGGGGGAACTCGCGGTCGTCATCGGCAAGCCGGGCCGTCACATCGCGCCGGCCGACGCCATGAGCCACGTCGCCGGTTACGCCTGCTACATGGACGGAAGCGTGCGCGACTGGCAGGCGCACACGCAGCAATTCACGCCAGGCAAGAACTTCCCGTCCACCGGAGCTTTCGGCCCCTGGCTCGTCACGCCCGACGAAGTGGGCGAACTCGCCACACGCCGCCTGCGCACCCGGCTCAACGGCCGGACCGTCCAGGACGCGCCGCTGGGCGACATGATCTTCGGTCTCGACCGCCTGCTCGCCTACTGCTCCACCTTCACCCGGCTTGAGCCCGGCGACGTGATCGCCACCGGCACGCCAGGCGGCGTCGGCGCGCGACGCGATCCGCCGCTCTGGCTCAAACCCGGCGACGCGCTCGAGATCGACGTCGAGGGCGTCGGCGTCCTGCGCAACCACGTGATCGACGAAGCATCCGCCGACGAATAGCCTGCTGGCCAACCGCCTCACACCGCGAGGACATCCGCAGCGTGATCGCCCAATTGACCGGTCTCCTGGTCTCGCTCGAGACGGACCGCTGCATCATCGACGTCTCCGGGGTCGGCTATCTCGTTCTCGCCTCCACCCGCACGCTCGCCGTTCTCCCGCAGCCACCCGAGCCCGCACGTCTGCTGATCGAAACTCATGTCC
>CAXUIA010000175.1:0-5001 GCA_964250835.1 uncultured Acetobacteraceae bacterium
CAGGTCGATCAGCCCGGTGGAGACGCCCGCCAGCCCGCCATCGCGCGAGAAGGCATGCGCCACGTCCCGGATCACACCGTTCGACCGATCCACGTCGAGTGCGTCGTAACGCTCCGCCTGACTGAACGCCTGCGTTGTTCGCACGCCTCCTGGTGCCGCCCGGAAGAACGTCCCGGCCTCGCCCTCGCTCCCCGCCTGCACGATATCCCAGCGCGCCAGCGCCTGACCGAGCGTTGCCGTGTGCACCGTTGGCACCGAGGCGTCGATCAGACCCGCCCGGTCGAGTTCGCCCAGGATCGCCATGATCCCGCCGGCCCGGTGAATGTCCTCCATGTGCACGTCGGCCTTTGACGGTGCGACCTTGCACAGGTTCGGCACCCGGCGCGACAAGGCGTCGATGTCGGCCATGCTGAACGCCACCTCGCCCTCGTGCGCCGCCGCCAGCAGGTGCAGCACGGTGTTGGTCGAGCCGCCCATCGCGATGTCGAGGCTCATCGCATTCTCGAACGCAGCCCGCGTCGCAATCCCCCGAGGCAGCGCGGTTGCGTCGTCCTGCTCATACCATCGGCGTGCCAGATCCACGATCAGCCAGCCCGCCTCCACGAACAGCCGCTTGCGGTCAGCATGCGTCGCCAGCGTCGAGCCATTCCCTGGCAGCGCCAGCCCCAGCGCTTCCGTCAAACAATTCATTGAGTTGGCCGTGAACATCCCCGAGCACGACCCGCAGGTCGGGCACGCCGACCGCTCGATCTCCTCGCTCTCGGCCTCCGTGACATTCGGATCGGCCGCCGCCACCATTGCCGTAATCAGGTCCGCACGCTTGGCGACCCCGTTGCGCACGACCTTTCCCGCTTCCATCGGCCCGCCCGACACGAAGACCGCGGGGATATTCAGCCGCATCGCCGCCATCAGCATCCCCGGCGTGATCTTGTCGCAGTTCGAGATGCACACCAGCGCGTCCGCGCAGTGCGCCTCGACCATGTACTCGACCGCGTCCGCGATCAGCTCGCGCGAGGGCAGGGAATACAGCATGCCGCCATGCCCCATCGCGATCCCGTCATCGACCGCGATGGTGTTGAACTCGCGCGCAATGCCGCCCGCCGCCTGCACTTCGCCCGCCACGAGTTGCCCAAGGTCCTTCAGATGCACGTGCCCAGGCACGAACTGCGTGAACGAATTGGCGACCGCCACGATCGGCTTGCCGAAATCGGCGTCCGTCATCCCCGTCGCGCGCCAAAGGCTCCGCGCGCCGGCCATGTTGCGGCCGTGTGTGCTGGTACGCGAGCGATAGGCCGGCATGGTTCGTCTCCCTCGGAAGGACGCGCCCGCACGCAACGTGGTGCGCGATGTGCTGACGCTGCTGGTATTAAGTGGCTGCGCGGCCGAACTGCCAGCATGCCCCACCACTTCCCCAAACGATGTCTACCTCATCTCACGTGGCTGGCACACCGACCTCGCACTTTCGCCCGACGGCCCCCTGACGCCGTTCCGAGCGATCTTTCCCGGTGTGCGCTATCTCGTCGTCGGCTTCGGCCGCCGCACCTTCCTCGCGGCCCCCGTCCACGACGCCGCCGACCTCCTCATCGGCCCCTTTCCCGGCAACGGCGCTCTTGAAGTGCTCGGCCTCAATGCGCCGCCCACCATCGCCTATCTCAGCGGCACCGTTGCCGAACTGCCGCTCACGCCGCCCGAGCGCGCCAAGCTCAATGACGCGATCTGGTCCTCATTGGAGAAGACGCCGGCCGGCGCACCCCGCGCGATTGCTGCAGGCAGTGTGAGCGGAAGCCTCCTCTACGCCGCAACGCTGGGCTATTCCGGCTTCTACACCTGCAATACATGGACCGCCGACATGCTCCGCCGTGCGGGCCTGCCGGTCTCGCCGACGCTCGACGTCTTCGCCGCCCAGACCATGGCACGCGCGGCGCCCCTCACACCGCGCGGCCTTTGCCGGATCAGTCCTGCGTCTGCGCCGGAACCTCCTGTCCATTCGGCAGGATGATGTAGGTCTTGGCCGGCGGCGATCCGCCGCCCCCGCCGAGACTCGAGCTGCACCCGCTGACGAGAGCGGATGCGAGGACCGCGAGCAGGACCAGCCAAGACGTCATCGTGTGCACCTCCCGCTAAGAAGCCCGGCCTCTACAACCATCCTGGCGAGTGTCACAAGGCTTGCGGAGAGCCGATCGGAGCGCCGCCCCGAGCCCCGCTTGGGCCAGCGGCCCGAAACACCCCGGCATCTCCAACATCTCGCTAAGCTGCCAGCTCCAGCACGAGCGGCGTATGATCCGATGGTTGTTCTTCTCCGCGCGGCACCCGATCGACTGCGCATGATGTCAGCCGCTCCGCGATGTCGGGCGACAGCAGCGCGTGATCGATACGCAGCCCGCGGTCGCGCTGCCAGCAACCGGCTTGGTAGTCCCAGAACGTGTAAGCCGCTCCGACCGGCTGCACTGCCCGCATGGCGTCCGTCAGGCCATCATGGATCATCGCGCGAAACCGCGTCCGCGTCTCGGGCCTGACCAGCGCATCATTGGATGGTAGCGTTCCGGGCGCAAAATCATCATCCGTGGGACAGACATTGTAGTCTCCCGCCAGCACCACCGGCCGATCCTCCGCCAGCAGGCCCGCGGCGCGCGCGCGCAACGCCTCCATCCAGCGCAGCTTGGCCGCATAGCCGTCCGCGCCGCCTGAGTTCCCGTTCGGCAGATAGAGGTTCCCGACCGCGATCCCCGCCGTCACGACCTCGACATAGCGTGCCTGCGGCAGCACCTCGTCCAGTCCGGTCAGCCGCTCGCACGACACGGCGAACTCGATACGGCTTAGTGTCGCCACCCCGTTATAGCTCTTCTGCCCAACGATGGCCGCGCGATAGCCGAGTGCTTCAAACGAGGGGGGAAATTGGGCCGCCTCGCACTTGATCTCCTGCAGCAGCAGCAGATCGGGCTCCACGCGCTGCAGGAACCGCACGACGTGCGCCTCGCGCGCACGCACGGAATTGACGTTCCACGTCGCAATCCGCACGGGCGTCAGTCGATCGAAAACGACGTCCCGCACCCGCAGGCCGAGGTCGCATTCGGATTGCGTATCGAAAAATGTGCACCCATCAGTTTGTCGACGAAATCGAGCTCCGCCCCCGTCAATAGTTCGAGGCTCGCCTGGTCGACCACCACTCGGGCGCCATCACGCTCGATCAGCACGTCATCCGCCTTGACGGATCCATCCAGCTCGAATTTGTACTGGAAACCCGAACAGCCGCCAGCCAGCACCGCCACCCGCAGCAGGTTTGGCCCCGTCGCCCCGGCGATGATCTCGCCAATCCGCGAAGCGGCCCGCGGCGAGACGGAAAACGGCACGGTCATCATCTGATCCATGAGATCCATGTAGCGTGCGCGCCCCCGAGATTGAAGCGGTGAGGGCAGCGTTGCCAGCCTATAGCCGCAGGTCCGCCTTCAAACCAACACGCACCAGATCCGACAACGACGAGACACGAACCTTTGTCATGATCCGCGAGCGGTAAACCTCCACCGTTCGCGGGCTGATACCCAGCTCGTGCCCGATCGTCTTGTTGATCTTTCCCGCCAGCAGCCGGACCAGCACCTCGCGCTCACGGTTGGTCAGCGAAGCAAGTCGGCGCCGCGCCTCCTCCGGCGTCTCGCGCGAGACGCCGGAGGACATCCCCATCGCCTCCTCGATCGCACCCAGCAAGATCGCTGGATCCCAGGGTCGCTCGATGAAGTCGAAGGCGCCGGCCTTCATCGCCGCGACAGCCAGCCTGATATCCGCCTTTTCAGCCACAACGATGATCGATGCATTCGGGGTCACTGAGCGGAGCGCACCAATGATCTCCAGCCGCTCACGATCTGTCATCGGCAGCTCGGCCAGGATGCAGGACGGCCGCGTCGAGACAGCGATCTTGAGCAGCGATGCCAGATCGGCAAACCCGCGCGTCTCCAAACCTCTCGACCTGGCAAGCGTCACGAGTTCCTCGCGTATTGCGTCCGACTCGCTGACCACCTCGACGCCAGGCTTCTCCACGGCTCGCGCGCGTGCAACCGGTTGCTTGCCTTGAAGCCGTCCGTCGTTTGCCGACGGCATTCCTGCTAACAAAACAGCCTCCCTACGGCTGCCCTTTTGGGCGTCTTGTCGGTTGCCGGCGCTCCGCCGATCGTCCAGAGACGTGCACGCAGGCTCGACGAGGCGCTCGCACCGAAAATGGTGCGGCAAGCAACCTATTTTCCTTTCGGTAGCAAAATTGAGACGCGGCGTAAAGCAAACTTGAGTGCAACTCGGCGACCGATCTTCTGCTCGGGTCCGGCCGATGCTACGCGCCAGTCATGACAACCGCCGCCTACGCTGCCAGACCCGATCAGGCTCGACCTCGTCTTCACCCGGAGACGGAGGCTGCCACGCGAACGCCCTTCCAGCGAGACCGCGACCGCATCATCCACTCGGCGGCGTTCCGCAAGCTGCAATACAAAACCCAAGTCTTCGTCAATCACGAGGGCGACTTCTTCCGCACGCGTCTCACGCACACGATCGAGGTCGCGCAGATCGCGCGATCGGTCGCGCGAGACCTCGCTCTCAACGAGGACCTCACCGAAGCGCTCGCTCTCGCCCACGATCTCGGCCACACGCCCTTTGGTCACGCTGGCGAAGACGCGCTGCGCGACGCCATGCGGCCGTTCGGCGGCTTCGACCACAACACTCAGGCGCTGCGGATCGTTACCGAATTGGAGAGCCGCTACGCCGCCTTTGACGGCCTCAATCTCACCTGGGACACGCTCGAAGGCATCGCCAAGCACAACGGTCCGGTCCTTGCGCCAACAACCGACGTTGCCGCCTATGACCGCCGTCACACTCTGATGCTCGAAAGCTACCCGTCCGCCGAAGCTCAGGTCGCGTCATTTGCGGACGACATCGCCTACCACAGCCACGATCTCGATGACGGCTTGCGCGCCGGCCTGTTCACCTTCGACGATCTGGAGCCCGTCCCGGTGCTCGGCG
>CAXUIA010000175.1:5011-5501 GCA_964250835.1 uncultured Acetobacteraceae bacterium
CCGGCCCCCGCGCTGCATTCCAATCTCCCACCCGCTCGCCTCCGCCACGAGACCATCCGGCGCGTCATCAACACGCTTTGCACGGCGCTGATCGATGAAACCAGACGCCGGATCTCCCAACTCGCGCCTGCTTCGGCTGACGATATCCGCCATGCCGGCCGAGCAATCGTCGGTTATGACGGGCCAACGGCCCAAAGCAACGAAACGATTCGCGCCTTTCTTCTCGCGCGCATGTATCGTCACTGGCGCGTCAACCGAATGACTGAAAAGGCACGCCAGGTGACCGCCTCCCTGTTCACCATCCTTCAACGCGACACGCGGCTGCTGCCGCCCGAATGGTCGGCTCTTGCGGGGGAGGACGCCGCCCAATCCGCTCGTGCGGTGGCCGACTATATCGCCGGCATGACCGATCGTTTCGCGGTCGACGAGTACCGCCGTCTTACCGACCTTTCAATTCCAGGATGATGAAGTTCTCTCTCAAGCGCTACCT
>CAXUIA010000176.1:0-5219 GCA_964250835.1 uncultured Acetobacteraceae bacterium
CCCAGGAGCAGCGCCGCCCCGTCCCGCTCCGTCGCCCGCACCTGCCTCTCCAGCCCCTCACGCAAATCCTCCCGCGCGATCGGCCCGACCCGCGTCGCCTCGTCCATCGGATCGCCCACGCGCAAAGCACGCACCGCCTCCACGAACCGCTCCGTGAACGCCTCCGCGATCGGCGCCTCAAGGATGAACCGCTTGGCCGCCAGGCAAACCTGGCCCGCATTCTGAAACCGCGCCGTCACCGCGTTGGCCACCGCCCGATCGAGATCCGCGTCCGCCAGCACGATGAACGGATCCGACCCGCCCAGCTCCAGCACCGACTTCTTGATCAGCTTGCCCGCGGTCGCCGCGACCGAGCTGCCCGCCCGCACGCTCCCCGTCAGCGTCACGCCCGCAATCCGCGGATCATGGATCAACCGGCCCGTCGCCTCATTGTCCACGTTGACGACCGTCAGAACCCCGGGCGGAAATCCACTTTCGAGAAACAGGTCCTGCGTCGCATACGCCGATCCCAGCACATTGGGCGCGTGCTTGAGCACAAACCCGTTGCCGCCCAGCACGATCGGCACCGCCGCCCGCAGGCTTTGCCAGAGCGGGAAGTTCCAGGGCATGATCCCGAGTACCGTCCCGATCGGCAGATACGAGAGGTAAACCTCGTTCTCTTCGACCGGCGCCCGCTCGTCGGCCAGCATCGCCGGACCGTGCTCCGCAAACCAGGACGCCAGCGTGGCACACTTCCTGATCTCGGCCCGTGCTTCGCCGATCGTCTTGCCCATCTCGGTCGTGATCGTCGCCGCCAACTGTGTCTCGCGCGCCGACAACGACGACGCGAGCCGGCTCAGCGCCTCGGCCCGACGCCCGATCGGCGTCGCGCGCCAGCTCCGGAAACCCTCGTGCGCCGCCGACAGCAGCGTCTCGATCCGCGCGGTATCGTCGACCGGATAGCGCGCGATCACACCTCCCGTCGCGGGATTGCGCGTCACCACCTCATGGGGATGCTCCATGCCGCTCATCGTCACGCTCTCCCTCGCCAGTCCAATCCAGGAACGGTTCGAAGCGCTGCGCCGGCAATGGTTCCCGTCCGGACGCAATCAGGTCCCGGCTCACATCACGCTTTTCCACGCGCTCCCCGACGATGAAGCCGAGGCCGCCCGCGCCATCGCGCAGACCGGCCGCACCGGCTTCGACCTCGACATCACCGGCCTCCGCCTGCTCGGCCGCGGCGTCGCCTACACGATTGCCGCCCCCGAGCTCAACGCCCGACGCGGCGCCGTCGCACGCCACTTTGCCGGCCGGCTCACCCGCCAGGACAGCGCGCCGTTCCGGCCCCACATCACCGTCCAGAACAAGGTGGAGCCGGACGAGGCCCGTTCACTTCATGCCCAGCTCTCGGCCGGGTTCACGCCGCAACGCGTCCGCGCCGCCGCCATCCACCTGTGGCGCTACCTCGACGGACCCTGGGAAGAACTGCTCACGCTCGACCTTCACGATTGAACACAGGGGCTTGCCCCATGCACCCCCGCTGGGGCTTGCGGCCCCAGACCCGCGTTTGCGGGCACACCACCCTACACGCTCGGCGACCGGCCGGTGGACACCCGGCTCCTCACCACTCAGCAGCCCGCGTCGTCCCCGAGAAGCAGCATCCTGATCCGGCTCGCCAGCGTCTCCATCGCGAACGGCTTGACCAGCACGCGCGTCCCCGCCTCCGGCCGTCCCGGACCAAGCGCGGTACTCTCCGCATACCCAGTGATGAACAGAACCTTCAGGTCCGGCCGAAGCTCGCGTCCAGCCTCCGCCAGCTGCCGCCCGTTCATCCCGCCCGGCAGCCCGATATCGGTCACCAGCAGATCGATCCGTACCCCCGAGCGGAGCGTCTCGAGCGCGCCCGCGCCATCAAGCGCCTCCAGCGCCTGATATCCGAGCTCGCGCAACACGTCGCTCACCAGCATCCGGACCGTCGGCTCGTCGTCCACCACCAGCACGCTCTGTTCGAGGTCGGCGCGCGGTGCATCCGACAGCGAGGGCGGCGGCGGCGGCGGCTCCGCCTCACCCGCATGGCGCGGCAGCAGCATGCGCACCGTCGTGCCGTGTCCCGCTTCGGAATGGATCCGCACCTGCCCGCCCGACTGGCGCACGAAACCATAGATCATCGACAATCCAAGCCCGGTTCCTTCGCCGATCGGCTTGGTGGTGAAGAACGGGTCGAACGCGCGCGCCAGAACGTCGGGCGCCATGCCCACCCCCTCGTCCGTCACGCTGAGCGACACGTAAGGTCCGGGCGGCAGCTCCCGCTCGCGAGCGGCCCTCTCGTCGAGCCAGTGCTCGCCGATCTCCACCGTGAGCCGTCCGCCCGACACCATCGCATCTCGCGCATTGATGCAGAGATTGAGCACCGCATTCTCGAGCTGGCTGTTGTCGACCAAAATGTTGCCTGCTCCCGTCACCACCGTCTCGACGGTAATCGCCGGCCCAACCGTCCGGCGGATCAGATCCACCATTCCGCCGACCAGACGCGCCGGATCGACCGGCCGCGGGTTCAGCGTCTGCCGGCGCGAGAACGCCAGCAGCCGATGCGTCAGCGACGCCGCCCGTCCCGCCGCGTCCTGCGCCGCGTCGATGTAGCGTTGCACCCCTTCCATCCGGCCTTGCGCCACGCGCGTCTGCAGCAGCTCCAGGCTGCCCACGATGCCGGTCAGCAGATTGTTGAAGTCGTGCGCGAGCCCACCCGTGAGCTGCCCCACCGCCTCCATCTTCTGCGCCTGACGAAGCTGATCCTCCAGGGTGCGCAGCCGCGTGATCTCGATCCCCACGCCTGTCCGGCCCACCGGCGCACCGTCCGCGTCCCGTTCCGTGTGGCAGCGCGACATGATCCAGCGCACGCGCCCCTCGGCGCGCACGCGAAACTCCACGTCAGGCTCCGACGCCAGCGTCCCGCGCTCGGCCGTGCGCCGCGCCTGCGCGAGATCATCCGGATGAACGCTGGCAAAGAACTGTTCGGGCGCAACGCCCGCCGCCGCCGCCGCCGGATCAAGCCCATACAGCTCCGCCACCGCCGCGTCCCCGCGATACCGGTCAGCAGCCATGTCAAACGTCCAGACCCCGACGCCGCCCACCGCCGACAGCGCCAGCCGGGTGAAGTTCTCCGACGAGCGAAGCGCCTGGTCGCGCGCCCGCTCCTCCGTCATGTCGCGGGCCACCGCATAGGTCTGCCCCTCGACCGACACCGCCGTCCAGCTCAGCACCCGCCACGCACCGTCCGCCGCGCGGAACCGGCTCTCAAGCGTCAACGTGGCCCCGCCCGGCAGTCCGGCCATCGCGGCGCTCAGCGTCTCCCGCTCATCCGGATGCTCGATCCACTCCGACGTCCGGCCGACGATCCGTTTGGCCGGCCACCCCAGGATCCGGGCCCAGGCCGGGTTCACGCTCCGCCACACGCCCCTCGTGTCGGCCACTCCCAGCATGTCCCGGCGCACCTGCCAGACCCGGTCGCGCTCGCGCGTCCGCTCCGCCACCCGCTGTTCAAGCGTCGCGTTCAGCTCGCGAAGGCTCGTCTCCCGGTCGAGCCGCTCGCGCACCACCGCGATGAACCGCGCCAAGGTGGCGAAGAACGACAACGCCTCGCCGTCGAACGTCCGACGCACGGTGGACGCGAACGACAGCACCCCGTGCAGCACCTCCCCGGCGATGATCGGAAACCCGGCAAAGGCAAGATCGTCGCTCAGGACGACCGGCCGGCGCGTCTCGGCCACCCTCGCCGCCATTGCACCATCGATCTCCGCGTCGCCGAGTGAAAACCCGGTCCGCATGCGTCCGTCCGGGTCGACGCGGCAGATCCACGCCCGGTCGAAGCCGAGCAGCTCCGCCCCGCGCGCCAGCAGCGGCCCCAGCACCCCATCTGGGTCGTTGGCCTCCAGCAGCTCCGCCGATGCCTCGGCCAGCAGCGACAGCCGCCGTTCGGCCGCGCGTTCGACGGTTCGGTCTGAGAACACTTTCACCAGGCCCGTCACCCGCCCCGCTTCGTCGAGCAGCGGACGCATCTCCCCGTCCGCCCAGAACCGCTCCCCGCCTTTCCGCTGGTGAAACCGCGTATCCGGACTGCGGCCCTCTTCGCGCGCACGCCGGATTTCCAGCTCCATCCGGCCATCCGCCAGGTCTTCCGGCGTAAACAGCCGCCCGATCGACTGGCCCAGCATCTCCGCTTCCGACCAGCCGGTGATCCGCTCGGCACCCGCGTTGAACCGCGTGACCTGCCCCTCGCCGTCGATTGCGATGATCGCGTGATTGGTCGTGCTGTCGATGATTTGCCGATGACGAGCGCTCGCCCGATGCTGCGCGATCAACGCACGCCGCAACTCGAGCCGCGCCGTCACCTGCTCGGCCAGCGCGCGCAGCACCCAAGCCTGCGACGCCGTGATGCCCTCGGGCCGCGGCGCCGTGTCGAGCACGCACAGCATCCCGAGCGGCAAGCCCTCCCGCGTCGCCAGCCGCTCTCCGGCATAGAACCGCAACCGGGGCGATCCGGTCACCAACGGATTGTCAGCAAACCGCGGATCGTGCGCCAGGTCTGGTACCACCAGCCCACCCGGCTCGTTCATCGCCTGCAGGCACACCGAGCGGTCGAGCGGCGTCTCGCGCACCCCGAAGCCGCGCGCGGATTTGAACCACTGCCGCGTGGCGTCCACCAGCGTGACCGCCGCGATCGGCGTCCCCAACAATTCGGCCGCCAGCCTGGTCAGCGCGTCAAAGCCTTCTTCCGGCGGAGTATCCAGGATTTCGTAGCTTCGGAGAGCGGCAAGCCGTTCCTGCTCTGTCCAGGGCGTGTGCCGCTCGCTCATCCCGGCGCCCCCCTGGCTCACGTCGCCGAACCTCTGTTCTCAGCTCACGGGAATGTCAACGCGCCATCCTGAGCGCTGCCTCGGAACGCGTCTGGGCGAGCCGCCGTGGAGCGCGCCGGCGTCGCAACAAGCGAGAAGCGGGGTTCTACTCCGCACCCCGCCAAACGCAGGCGTTTGGATCCCTAAGCGATCGGGCCCTCTGCGCTCATCCCAGCAACACCGCCCCACGCGGCGCCGCCAGCACCAGCGCCGTCGAGGGCGTCGTCGTCCAAGCGAGCCGCCCCGCCGTCCCGCAACTCGAGCACACCGCCGACCACACCGCGTGCGACGTTCCGCACTGACCGCACCGCCACGCCGGGTCCGGCAACGCGTTCGCCAGCGCACGCC
>CAXUIA010000176.1:5229-5492 GCA_964250835.1 uncultured Acetobacteraceae bacterium
GCCGCGTGGTGCGCAGTCCTGCGCTCGGCGTCCGGCAGCGACGGATCGCGCTCCACGATGTCGGCCAGCAGCGACAAGATCCGCCGCTGGTTGCCGCCCGACACGCGCGCCGCTTCCGCATGCCGGCGCGCCTCGCCCAGCATCCCCGCCCCGAGCGACGCACGCGCCAACAGCAGGTGAGACTCCGCGTCATCCGGCCGTTTCGACGTGAAGCTCTCCGCCAGCTTCACCCGCTGCAGCGGATCAACCGTCTCGGCCAACGC
>CAXUIA010000177.1:0-3528 GCA_964250835.1 uncultured Acetobacteraceae bacterium
GATGTAGGCGCCCTTCGCCACACCCCTGGCGGACGCATATTTGGTGCGGTCAAGCGTCGGCAGATTTTGACGGCTCAGGATGAGGCAGGCCGGCTGCTCCTTGAGCGGGAGCAGCACGCGCCAGGCCTCCGCAACTTCGTTGGCGTCCGCGGGCCGCATCGTGATCAGGCCCGGTGTCGCACGGAGCTGCGCGATCTGCTCGATCGGCTGGTGCGTGGGCCCGTCCTCGCCGACGCCAAAACTGTCGTGCGTGAAGATGTAGAGAACCGGAAGCTCCATGATCGCCGACAGGCGGATCGGCGCCTTCATGTAGTCCATGAAAATCAGAAAGCCCGAGCCGTAGGCGCGCAGTCCAGTGACGGCCAATCCGTTCAGGATCGATCCCATCGCATGCTCGCGTATGCCGAAATGCAGATTGCGGCCGCCATAATTGTCGCGTTCGAAGCTGCCGGCGCCCTGAAAGGTCAGGTTGGTGTTGGTCGACGGCGACAGGTCGGCAGAGCCGCCGATCAGGAACGGCACGTGCGGCGCGATCGCATTCAAAACCTTGCCCGACGAGACGCGTGACGCAACCCCCTTCGCATCGGGCTCAAAGGTCGGAATGTCGGCGTCCCAGCCCTCTGGCAGCGTATGGTGATTGATCATGTCGAGCTCTTTGGCGAGCTCCGGATATTCGGCGGCGTAGCGCTCCATCATCTGCGTCCAGCCGCGATGCGCGTCGCGTCCGCGCTGACCAAAATGAGCCGCGAAGTGCTCCGGCACCTCCGGCGGCACCAGGAACTGCGCGTCCTCCGGCCAGCCATAATTGCGCTTGGTGCCGCGGATCTCCTCGTCGCCCAACGGCGAACCGTGCGCGCCGTGGGTGCCGGCCTTGGTCGGCGCGCCCCACGCGATCGTTGAATGAACCATGATGAAGCTTGGACGTGTCGTCTCGTTGCGCGCTTCGGTGATCGCGCGCGCAAACCCTTCGGTGTCGTTGGCGTCCTCAACCTCGATCGTGTGCCAGCCGTAACCGCGGAAGCGATCCAGCACGTGCTCGGAGAATGCGAGGTCTGTTGAGCCTTCTATGGTGATCTTGTTGCTGTCGTAGATCCAGGTCAGGTTGCCGAGGCCCAGGTGACCGGCGATGGAGGCCGCCTCGCCCGAAACGCCCTCCATCATGTCGCCGTCACCGGCAAGCGTGTAGATATGGTAATCGAAGACCGGGAAGTTCGGCTTGTTGTAGCGCGTGGCCAGAAACTTCTCGGCCATCGCCATGCCGACGGAGTTGCCGCAGCCTTGGCCAAGCGGGCCGGTGGTGGTCTCGATGCCCGACGTCAGCCGGTATTCGGGATGGCCGGGCGTCTTGCTGTCGAGCTGCCGGAACCTCTTCAGATCGTCGATGGTGACCGCGGGCCCTCCCCGGTTCTCATGCTCATTGACGGCCTTGATCCCGGTTAGATGGATCAGGCTGTAGAGCAGCATCGAAGCATGCCCGACGGAGAGCACGAAGCGGTCACGATTGGGCCAATTCGCGTCGTCGGGGTCGTAGTGCATGAAGCGCTGCCAGAGCGTATAGGCGACCGGCGCCAGCGACATGGGGGTGCCGGGATGGCCGGAGTTGGCCTTCTGCACCGCATCCATCGCCAGTGTGCGCATCGTGTTGATGCAAAGCTGGTCGATCCCCGTGGCGGCCGTCGATTGGCCTCCGACGTCGGGTGCCGTGTTCGCCTCGCCCCGTAATACCATGCGCTTTCCCCAATGCTGATGTGGCCTCAGGCCCGCCGGGGCATTCTTATGGCGCACATCCCGGGCGGTGGCGATGCTCGGTCGGCGCCGTCGCCCGACTACACAGGGACGTGAAAGCACGAACGCCCGAAATGTTCCAGGCCGGGGGACATTCAGGGCAGAACGGTGGTTGGCGTGGTTCTTGGTAATGCGCTCACGCTCTTGTATAATCGGCAAATTCCATCTGAGGAAACGGTTATGGACATGTTCGCCGACCATCGCGAGGCGTCCACACCTCTCGACATGTTCTGGTTCTTGCCGACGAGCGGGGACGGACGTTATCTCGGCGGCAGCACCGGACGGCGTGCAGCCGACAACCGCTACATGCGGCAGATTGCCGTCGCCTCCGACCGGCTCGGCTACAAGGGCGTGCTGCTGCCGACAGGCACTGGGTGCGAGGACGCGTGGATCACGGCAGCTTCGGTGGCACCATTTACCGAGCAGCTGCGGTTTCTCGTTGCCCTGCGGCCGGGACAGACGATGCCGGGCGAAGCGGCGCGCCAGGCTTCCGCTTTCGACCGCATGTCCGGCGGGCGGTTGTTGCTCAACGTGGTGTGCGGCGGCAATCCGGCCGATCTCGCCGGCGACGGGCTGCATCTCGGCCATGACGAGCGCTACGATCAGGCGGACGAGTTCCTGACCATCTTTCGCCGCATGATGTCGGGCGAAACGGTGACGTTCTCAGGCAAGTATCTCTCGGTCAAAGCAGGCCGGCTGATGTTCCCGCCGGT
Organism: uncultured Acetobacteraceae bacterium; assembly: GCA_964250835.1. Lineage (GTDB taxonomy): Bacteria > Pseudomonadota > Alphaproteobacteria > Acetobacterales > Acetobacteraceae > CAXTPV01. The sequence goes on from CAXUIA010000177.1 coordinate 2,499, forward strand.
GCAGTCACCCTATCCGGCACTCTATTTCGGCGGCTCCTCGCCGCGTGCGATGCGGCTGGCCGCCGACCAGACCGACATGTATCTCACCTGGGGCGAGCCGCCGGCGGCTGTGGGCGAGAAGATCGCCGCCATGCGTGCGCTCTCAACCGAGCGCGGACGCGCCATGCGGTTCGGCATCCGTCTGCACCTGATCGTGCGCGAAACCGACGCCGAGGCATGGGCAGCAGCCGATCGGCTGATCTCGAAGCTGACGGACGAGACGATCGCCAAGACACAGGAGTTCATGGCGAAGGCGACCGACAGTGAGGGGCAGCGCCGGATGATGGCGCTGCACGGCGGACGGCGCGACGCGCTCGAGGTGAGCCCCAACCTTTGGGCAGGCGTGGGCCTGATCCGCGGTGGTGCGGGCACCGCCCTGGTAGGCTCGCCGGAGACGGTGGCCGCGCGTCTGCGCGAATATCAGGATCTGGGGATCGATACGGTCATCGCGTCGGGCTATCCGCACCTCGAAGAAGCCTATCGCGTGGCCGAGCTTCTGTTCCCCGCGCTCGGCCTGGAGAACCCGCTCGAGCGCGGCGAGGGCGACAGCGCGCGGGTTTTTGGGGGCGGCGGCGCACACGATCAAGCTGTGCTGTCGCGTGGCTCGGTTGCCAAATAGCGCAGGCACAGGGGCTTTGCCCCTGGACCCCACCAAGGGCCGGGCCCTTGGATCTCCCGGCTTCAAGTCATGCGGGTCTGGCGCGGTGGCGCGCAGGGTTCCGGCCTGAGCGACGCCGGGCGACATCTTGCTGGTCATAGTGGCCTCCGGTATGGCCGCACCATGAAGTGTCGTGATGAAGGCCAGGGGCATCATGCGTCAGCATGTGTTCGATGTGCTGGCCCCGCACCCCGTTTATCGGGCGGGTCTGGGGCGGCTCGCCCCAGCGGGATGGATGGGCAGAGCCCCTTGCTGCTCGTGCTTCTGCTCTCCGGTTGCGGAATGTTCGGCGGAGACGGCAAGACCAAGTCCGATGCCCCGCTGGTCACCGGG
>CAXUIA010000177.1:3538-5489 GCA_964250835.1 uncultured Acetobacteraceae bacterium
GCACCGGGACGGTCATCTCAACCGAGACCGTCTCGCTCGGCAACGGCTACGGCCTGAACCTGCCCAAGATACTCGACGGCTTCGTCCGCACCGACACGAGCGATCCGCCCGCCGGCAGCGACGTGGTAGCCGGTTATGCCCGCACCGAGCCGCCGGCCCCGATCATCGCGACCGTGCGGGTCCATAAGGTGGGCGGCAAAGGCACGCTCGACCTGCTGGCGGAGACGCCGCCTGCTGCCACTCTCGACCAGTCAGCCAGTGCGCTCAAGGCATCGATCGCGCAGGTGCGCCATTTCTATCCGGACGCGACCACGGTCGCGACGGGCCCCGCCTTTATCGTGCGGTTCGGTGCGATGCAGAATGGGCGCGCCGCGACATTGTCCTATGTCGACACCATGGACGGCGTGCGCCAGCCGATCCTGTTGCGTATCGAGACGTTCTGCTGCCTCGACCAGACCTGGGATTACGAGTTCCGGTTTCGCTATCCTGCCTCGCTCGCCGGGACGGGGACGCCGATCGACTATTTTCTGCGCGATGTCGCGTGGAGCCCGGAGCCATCGGGAAGCATCGACAAGCCGGAGTGAGCGCGGCTAGGCTTGGCTCTTCTGGGAGACGTTGAATGTCCGCGCGCGAAATACGCGAGCAGTTGGCGATCGCGATGGCCCACAGCGACGCGCCCATGGTGCTGTCCGATCCGCACCAGCCCGACTGCCCGATGGTGGTGGTCAATCGCGCTTTTTGCGAGCTGTCCGGTTATGAGGAGAGCGAATTGATCGGGCGCAACTGCCGCTTCCTGCAGGGAGAACGCACCGACCAGAGCTCCCGCAAACGGATCCGGGCATGTTTGAACGACCAAAAGGGCTGCATTGAATGGATCGTCAATTACCGCCGGAACGGCGAGATGTTTTGGAACCTGCTGTTCATTTCGCCGGTGCGTGACGCGGACGGGAAGTTGCTGTTTCATTTCGGCAATCAGCTCGACATCACGCATGGGACGCCGGATTGGCTGCCGGAGGTGAGCTTCGGGCAGGCTTACGTCGTGCCGTCGCTGGAGCGAGAGTTCCACGGACTGCTGCGCGAGGTGGGCGGCGCGCGGAAAGATAACGCGCTGGAGCGGGTGATCGCCGCGGCCTACCGGCTGGCGCAGATTTCGACCAGCCTGTCGCCCGGTGCAATCGGCGGCGCCCACTCCTAGACGGGTCACGCGCGCCGTTCAGGCCCATGAACGCCTTCACACTGTTGTCGCTCCTGCTGACGCTCGCCGCACTTTTCGGCGTGCTCAACCAGCTCACGCTCCGCCTGCCCAACACGGTGGGCGTGCTGGTGATCGCACTCGCGAGTTCACTCGCGATGCTTGCACTCGACCCGTTGATCCCCGGCTATAGCCTGCGCGGATTGTCGGAGCGGATCCTTGGCTCGGTCGACCTGCCGACCACGCTGCTGAATGGCACGCTGTCGTTTCTGCTGTTCGCGGGCGCGCTGGAGGTTGATCTCGGCGAGCTGCGGCGGCGGCTGGCGGTGGTGCTGGCGCTCGCCGTGCTCGGCACGCTGCTCGCGGTTGCGATGACGGCGGCTGGTATGTGGGCGCTCTTCGGAGTGGCTGGGCTCGCCGTACCGTTCGTCTGGTGCGTGGTGCTTGGCGCCGTGCTCGCGCCCACCGATCCGGTGGCGGTGGTGGGCCTGCTGCGTCGGATCGGGCTGCCGGCCGGGCTGCAGGCGATCTTTGCGGGCGAAAGCCTGTTCAACGATGGCGTGGGCGTCGTGCTGTTCGGTTCGGCGATCGGCTTGGCGACCCACGGCGGCGGGGCGTCAAGCCTAGCGGCCGCCGGGTGGGCGTTCGTCTTCCAGTCGGTCGGCGGCGGCCTGCTTGGCCTTGTCACCGGCCTGATCGCCACTTTCCTGCTTCAACGGGTTGCGGTGCAAAACGTCGAGGTGATCATCACGCTGGCGC
>CAXUIA010000178.1:0-787 GCA_964250835.1 uncultured Acetobacteraceae bacterium
ACTGATGCGCAGGGGCTCTGCCCCTGAACCCCGCCAAGGGCCGGGCCCTTGGATCCCACTTGTCCGAATCTCCGACGTGCGAGGCACAGAAGTCACTGACGCGGGATTGTAATGAATCCTTCTCATTGGTGTAACGGAGTGTGGCTACCTGTGACCGCGTATCGTGGAACAGGATGCAGACTTGATACGCTACCGTGCCTGTCGCGCCTTGCTCACCGCGACGACCGCCATCTCGCTGGCAACCGGACAGGCTGACGCCCAGGTCGTTCCAATCGGCCAAGGCCCGGCAACTGACATCGGCCGCGTCAGCACCTCGGGCGGCACGGGAAGCGCTCTCGTCACCCCAAGCGGCACCGGAACGCGCGCCCAGGCAAAGGCTGCTGAACATGACGCGATCAACAAGATCATCGTCCAGCCGCTCAGCGAGATCCAGAAACTGCCCGACGTGAGCGTCGCCCAGGCGCTCGAGCGCCTCCCAGGAGTGTCGCTCGAAACCGACACCGGCGAGGGCCGCTTCATCAACATCCGCGGCGAGGACGCCGACCTCAACACAGTCACCTTCGACGGCGTACGTATCATGCCCTCGAACCTCTCCTCGCCCACCGGCGGCGGCCGCGCGGTTGCGCTCGACGTCCTGCCCGTCGGCCTCGTCGGCGGCATCGAGGTCAAGGAAACGCTGCTGCCCTCCGACGACGCCGAAGGCATCGGCGGCCAGGTCAATCTCTTCCCGCGCCGCTCGCCCACCAGCGGGAAAGCCTTCATCGAGGGCACGCTCGGCTCCGGCGTC
>CAXUIA010000178.1:797-5484 GCA_964250835.1 uncultured Acetobacteraceae bacterium
GTCGTCTTTGTTGTTGTTGGGCTCGATCGGCTCCGGCGTCGAGACGCTACGCGGCACCTCGGTAACCGACTATTCCGTCACTGCCGGCTTCAGCTTCGGCTTCGGCCACGACGCCGGTCCGTTCGGCAGCCCCGCACCCGCGTCCGGCTGGGTCAGCAATCCGCGCCCCTTCAGCGTCCTCTTCACCGACGGCCAGCACAACGACTATCGCGGCGTCGACGACTACGAACCCACCTACTCCGACCAGCAGGCAGCGGGCGCCCCCGACAAGCTGCTCAGCAGCGTCACGCTCCGCCACTATCTCTACAACCGCCGACGCTTCGACCGCGGCGGCGAAATCGACTTCGATCCCAACCCGGCCAATCATTTCTACGTCCGCTACGCCATCGGCGGCTACAACGAGCATGCCGGCAAGGACTTCCTTTCTTTCAGCGGTCTCGACTCAGGCTTCAAGCCGGGCGGACCTGCAGGCTACCTCGACCCCGCCGATCCGAGCGGCCAAACCTTTCTTGCCCCCGCCGCCACGGTCGCGCGCACCAGTACCGACACGGAGGAGGAGACCCGCAACCAGATCCTCTCCTGGGGCGGCAGCGACGTGCTCGCCGGCAGCGCCAAGATCGACTACCGAGGCGCCTATTCAGCCGGGACCGACAAGTTCCCAACGGCCTACAACACGAACTTTCAGGATCCCAACACGATCTCCCTGTCCTACAACAACCAGGCGACCTACCCGCTCCTCTTTCACACCACCGACGGCACCAACCTGCTCAACCCCAACATCTACCAACTCACCAGCGTCACCAATCAGCCGAGCAGCAGCGCCGACCGCGAATACAGCGGCGCCGCCAACGTGACGATCCCGTTCCAATGGCTGACCCCGGACGACGAGGTCAAAACCGGCGCCAGCCTGCGCCTGCGCAACCGCATCGTGGAAAACTCCAACGGGTCCATACTCCCGTCCAACGATCTCGGCCTGCCGCTCAGCCATTTCATCGGCGGACCACCTCTCATCTTCTACAACGGCTCCTATGACATCGGGCCCTCGATCGACGAGGCGAGCACCGCCGGCCTGCTCGGCAACGAAGCCGCTCCCTACAACCCGGCCGCCCTGCAGAGCGACACCGAAAACGTCTACGCCGCCTACGCGCAATATAGCGGCTCGCACGGTAAGCTGAGCTGGCTTGCCGGTATGCGCGTCGAGGACACATTCGGCGTCTATCGCGGCTTTTCCTCGGTCACTGACGCGAGCGGCAACACCGTCAATACGCCCGCCGTCACCAAGCACGCCTATGCCAGCTACTTTCCGAGCGTGCAGCTCCGCTACGACCTGACCAAGGCGATGGATGTGCGCGCGATCTACTCCACCGCCATCGGCCGCCCTGGCTTCCAGCAGATCACGCCCGGCCAGACCTTCAATCTGGCCGCACTCACCCTGACGACCGGCAATGCCGGCCTCGCCCCGATCTATTCTGACAATTTCGACGTCTTCTACGAATATTACCTCCAAGCGGGCAGCAAGCTCTCCTTTGGCGGCTTCGATAAGGAGCTGAGCTCCTACATCTTTCAGAACTCGACGTTCGCGACCATCAACTCACCCCTGGTGCCCGCCAACGAGGCCATCAACATCACCACCTACGAGAACTCGGGCCCTGCGCGGATCTACGGCATCGAGTCTGAATACACGCAGCAATTCCTTTTCCTGCCCGCGCCCTGGAGCGGCTTTGGCATCGACAGCAACTTCACCTACAACCAGTCCTCCGCCAGCATCACCCGCAACGGGGTCAGCGAGACCCTGCAACTCCCGCAGACCTCGCCCTGGAACTTCAACGTCGCCCTTTTCTACGAGCATTACCCGTTTACCGCGCGCCTGGCCGCCAACTACGTCTCAAAGGATCTCTATTCGCTCGGCGGAAGCAAGCAGACCGACGTCTACGTCCAGCAGCGCTTCCGTCTCGATCTCGGCACCGAGTACAGCATCAATCACCACATCCAACTGTATCTCGATGGCCACAACCTGACCGACCAGACCCTCAAATATACCGAAACCGCGTCCGCCAATCGGCCCATCCAAAGGGAGTTCTACGGTGTCGATGTCCTGGGTGGCGTCCGCTTCACGTATTAGCCTTGCCGCGATCGCGCTGGCGGCAACCGCGCCGTCGGCGTCGTGTCAGCCGCCAATGCCGCGCTACGCGCATATCTTCGTCATCATGGAGGAGAACCAGAGCCTCGACGACATCATCGGCAAACCGTTCACACCCAATCTGACGCGCCTGGCGCGCCGGTACGGGCTTGCGACCCGCTACTATGGCGTCGTGCATCCGAGCGAAGGCAACTACGTCGCCATGCTCGGCGGCGACACTTTCGGTATCCACGACGATGACGCATATTTCTGCAAATCCGCAAGCGCCGCGCCTGTCTGCAAACATGCCAGCGATGCCAACTATCCCGACCATACCGTTGACCAGCCCAACCTCGGCGGCCAGCTTGCCACCCGGGGCCTGACCTGGAAGGCCTACGAGGAAAGCATTCCGGCGCCTGGAGCCACCGACGTCACTTATCCGACGCCGAACGATGCCGCGCATCGCCCCGCCGCCCTTTACGCGTCCAAGCACAACGGCTGGATGAACTTTGCCTCTATTCAATCAACTCCCCATCGCGCCGACCACATCGTGGATTTCACTCGGCTGCAAACCGACATCGCATCAGGCGACTTGCCAAGCTTTGCCCAGATCGTCCCCAATCAGTGCAACGATATGCATGGCTTGAAAGGAGCAAACGTTCCATCCGATTGCACCAAAGAGAACGAGCAGGGCCGGATCGCGCGCGGCGACGCATTCGCGGGCAAGCTCGTGGCAAACCTCATGCAAACCGCCGCGTGGCATCAGCCCGGCAACACCGCCATCGTCATCGTCTTCGATGAGGGCGGTCATCATTCGCCACCAGGCGAGGCGTCCGGCTGCTGCGGTTCCGAACCCGGCGACCCGTCGAACTCCGGTGGCGGCCATGCGCTGTGCATCGTCATCACCAACCACGGCCCGCGTGGCGTCGTTGACCCGACGCCCTACAATCACTACGGGCTGCTCCGCACGATCGAGGATGCCTTTGGCATCGGCGCGCATCTCCGCCACGCGGGCGACACCGCGAAGGGCGTCAACAGCATGACGCCGTTGTTCGCGGTCGCGCAGTAAGCCGATCATCGACGAGGGACCGAGTAATGAGACTGCTTTCGACCAGCCTCGCCGCCACGCTCGCCTGCGCACCGGCTCTCGCCGCTCAACCGGCCGTCTCCGCGGGCGACGTCTCCGCCGGCTACGTCGTCGCGCGGACGATCCCGCTCGGACCACCCGACCGCTGGGACTACATCACCTTTGATCCGTCAACCAAGCGCGTGCTGGTCTCCCACAGCGACCATGCCGACGTGATCGACGCTGCCACCGGCCGCAAGCTTGGTGAGCTCAACAATCTCCAGGGCGCGCATGGCCAGGCCGTAGCGCTCTCCGGCCTCATCTTTGCCGACAGCGGCAAGACCGGCCAGATCACCGCCTTCGACCCCGCGAGCTTCAAGCCGTTGGCAACGCTGCCGGCTGGCCCGAACGCGGATGGCGTGATCACCGATCCGAAGGACGGGCTGATCGTCGTCATGAACGGCGACGAAGGCGAGGCGGTCACCCTGATCGACAGCGCCGCGAGGCGCACCAGGGCGACCATACCGCTCGCCGGCTCGCCGGAGTTCGCCGCCGCCGACGATAACGGCCACATCTACATCAATATCGAGAGCCGACGCGAAATCGCCATCCTTGACGCCGCCGCCGGCCGCGTCACGGCGAACATCGCAGTCCCGGACTGCGAATCGCCCCACGGTGCCGCCATCGATACGAAAACACGCCGCCTGTTCACCACCTGCGAGAACGCGGTCATGGTGGTGATCGACCTCGACCGTCATCAGGTCATCCAAGAATTGCCGATCGGACGTGGCACGGACGCCGCCGTCTTCGATCCCGTCCACCGCCAGGTGTTCAGCTCCAACGGAGACGGCACGCTGTCGGTCTTTGACGAGGCGGCCGACGGTCACGTCACGCCCGCCGCCACCGTGCACACGCCAGTTGGCGCCCGCACGATGGCAATCGATCCCGCCACCGGCCGCATCTTTCTCGTCACCGCCGATGTCGACCGGAGCACGCCTCCGACGAAGACCGCTCACGGCCTGCGTTACCATTGGCGATCGGGCAGCGTGAAACTGCTCGTCCTCCAACCCGTCGGCCACTGATCCGATGCGCCATTGGCCTGAGAAACGACGCAAGCGCGCGCGCATCGAGATCATCCCGATGATCGACGTGATGATGTTCCTTCTCGTCTTCTTCGTCCTGATCAGCACCAACGTCCTGCCGGCACTCGGACTGAAGGTGGCGCTGCCGAAATCTTCCAATCCCGATCACCTGACGGACCCCAAGCGCGTCACCATCACCATCAGCAAGGACGACCGCCTGTTCATCGACGCCGATGAGATCCAGCTCGCCGCACTCCCCGCAAGGCTGCAGTCGATGCAAAGCGGCGGCTCCAAGCTCGCCGTCATCATCGCGAGCGACCGGGGCACCCAGGTGCAGTCCCTGGTCGGCGTCATGGACGCGCTCAAGACGGCCAACGTCCAGGCGGCTTCCATCATCAGCAAGAAGCAGTGAGCCAGGAT
>CAXUIA010000179.1:0-5473 GCA_964250835.1 uncultured Acetobacteraceae bacterium
GCTGACGGGCGGCGAGGCCGACGTGACGGATCAGCTCACTGACGAGGATATGTCGGCGCTCGAGCGGCAATCGTTCCTCCGGCTGGTCAGGACCGCGCCGACGGCGGCACGGATCACGCACATGCTCGACACCGGCAAGCCGTTGCGGAACTAGGACACGGACCGACATCAGAAGCGCGGAGGACGGATCATGCAGACCTACCAGGCGCCGCTGCGCGACATGCAGTTCGTGCTGCACGAGCTTCTGGGTGACGAGACGGCACGGCGCGGCGTGCCGGCCGGCGAGTTCACGCCGGAGCTCGTCGACACGGTGCTCGCGGAGGCCGGACGCTTCCTGACCGAGACCCTGCTGCCGATCAACGCCTCGGGTGACGAAGAAGGCTGCCGCCTCGAGAACGGCGTCGTGCGCACGCCCAAGGGCTTTCGCGAGGCCTACGACGCCTATCGCCAATCAGGCTGGGCGGGCAGCTCCTGCGATCCGGCCTATGGCGGGCAGGGCATGCCGCAGACTGTCGGCAAGATGCTCGAAGAGATGACGAGCGCAGTTAATCTGTCGTTCGGGCTTTATCCCGGGCTCACGCGCGGGGCGTGCGAAGCGATCATCCGGTCGGCGACCGGTGAGATCAAGCAGCTCTATCTGCCCAAGATGGTCAGCGGCGAGTGGTCGGGGACGATGTGCCTGACGGAAAGCCAGTGCGGCACCGATCTCGGGCTGATCCGGACCAAGGCGGTCCCATCCGACGACGGCAGCTACCGGATCACGGGATCAAAGATCTTCATCTCGGCGGGCGAGCATGATCTGACCGAAAACATCGTGCACCTGGTGCTCGCCCGGCTGCCGGACGCGCCGGCGGGGATCAAGGGCATTTCAATGTTCCTGGTGCCGAAATTCCTGCCCAACCCGGACGGCTCGAAGGGCCAGCGCAACGGGCTGGTGTGCACGTCGATCGAACACAAGATGGGCCTGCGCGCGTCTGCGACCGCTCAGATGAGCTTCGACGACGCCACCGGCTGGCTGATCGGCACGCCTCACAAGGGCATGCAGGCGATGTTCGTGATGATGAACAACGAGCGGCTTGCGGTCGGCAATCAGGGGCTCGGCGTCGCCGAAGCGTCCTACCAGAGTGCGGTCGCCTACGCGCGGGATCGCCTGCAGGGGCGCTCGCTGAGCAAGTCCGGCCACCTGCCGACGGCAGCCCAGCCGATCATCGTCCATCCGGACGTGCGCCGCATGCTGATGACGATGCGCGCGACGACCGAGGGCTGCCGGGCGCTCGGCACCTGGGTCGCGTGCGCGCTGGAAGCGGCCGAGAAATCGGTCGATCCGGACGCGAGGCGCGAAGCGGAGGATTTCCTCGCGCTGATGACGCCGGTGATCAAGGCGCTGTTCACCGATCTGGGCTCGGAGGCGGCCAACCTCGCGATCCAGGTGTATGGGGGCCACGGCTACATACGCGACCACGGCGTCGAGCAGTATGTACGCGACGCGCGGATCGCGCAGATCTACGAGGGCACCAACGGCATCCAGGCGCTCGACCTGGTCGGCCGCAAGCTCGCCGAGGGCCACGGTCGGCTGCTGCGCACGTTCTTTCATCCGGTGAGCGCGTTCGTCGAGGCCAACAAGGCGCATCCAAAGATCGGCGCGATGGTGGTCGCGCTGGAGCGGGCGTTCGGGGCGCTGCAGAAGGCGACCGTTCACACGATGACGGTCGGCCAGGCCGACCCCGAAGACGCGGTGTCGGGTGCGACCGACTATCTGCGCCTGCTGGGGACGGTTGGCTTGGGATACATGTGGTGCCGTGCGGCGCTGATCGCGTCCGAACATGAAGGCGAAACGTTCTACCGCGACAAGCTGGCCACGGCGCGGTTCTTCTGCGAGCGGATTCTGCCGCAGAGCTTCGCGCTGATGCAGGCGGTGCTGGCGGGCAAGGAGTCGATGATGGCCCTCGACGAGGCGTCCTTCGCTCGCGCTTGACGTATGACCTGAGTAAACGGGTCTGGGGCCAATCGGCCCCCGCGGGGCCCGGCCAGAGCCTTGGCCTTTCCTAGGATTTTAGATGCGCGAAGCCATGGAGTTCGACACCGTTATCGTAGGCGCCGGCCCGGCCGGCCTGGCTGCGGCAATACGCCTGAAACAGGTGTCGCCTGACGCGACGGTCTGCGTTGTGGAAAAGGGCAGCGAGGTCGGCGCGCACATCCTGTCGGGCGCGGTGATCGAGACGCGCGCGCTCGACGAGCTGCTGCCGAACTGGCGCGAACTGGATGCCCCGATGACCACGCGCGCCAAGCGCGACGTGTTCCTGTTCCTGACCGAGAAGCACTGGGTGCCGTCGCCGGTGCTGCCGCCGGCGATGCGCAACGAGGGCAACTACATCGTCTCGCTCGGCAACGTCGTCCGCTGGCTCGGACAGCAGGCCGAGTCGCTGGGCGTGGAGATCTACCCGGGGTTCGCCGCCGCCGAGCTGCTTGAAGAGGACGGACGGATCGTGGGCGTCGCCACTGGCGACATGGGCGTGACGCGCGAGTGCGAGCACGGGCCGCACTACCAGCCGGGAATGGAGCTGCGCGCGCCCTACACGCTGCTGGCGGAAGGATGCCGCGGCAGTCTCGCCAAGCAGGCAATGGCGCGGTTCGACCTTCGCCGCGGCATCGATCCGCAAACCTACGGCATCGGCATCAAGGAGCTGTGGGAGATCCCGGCGGAGCGGCACCAGCCGGGCCGGATCATGCACACGGCGGGCTGGCCGCTCGACCGCGCGACCTATGGCGGGTCGTGGCTTTACCATTTCGGCGACAATCTGGTCTCGTACGGGTTCGTCGTCGGGCTCGACTACCGTAACCCATGGCTGTCGCCGTTCGAGGAGATGCAGCGCCTGAAGCTGCATCCGGCGATCCGGCCGCATTTCGAGGGTGGCAAGCGGATCAGCTACGGCGCGCGCGCGCTGAGCGAGGGCGGGCTGCAATCGATCCCCCGCCTGACGTTTCCGGGTGGCGCGCTGCTCGGCGACACGGCGGGCTTCCTCAACGTGCCCAAGATCAAGGGCACGCACGCGGCGATGAAGTCGGGGATGCTGGCGGCGGATGCGGTCGCCGACGCGCTCGCGCACGATCGGCCCGCCGAACCCGTGACCTACACCGAGCGGTTTCAATCCAGCTGGCTGTGCGCGGAGCTGCGGGACGTACGCAACGTACGGCCGGCGTTCGCCAAGTTCGGTCTCGTCGGCGGCACGGTCTATACCGGGTTCGACACGATGGTGCTGCGCGGCCGGGCGCCGTGGACAATGCACCATGCGCACGCGGACAACGAGGCGCTTCTCGATGTCTCCGAGGTTGCAAAGGTCAACTACCCCAAGCCGGACGGGGTGCTGACGTTTGACACATTGTCGTCGGTCTACCTCAGCAACACCAACCACGAGGAAAACCAGCCGGTCCACCTCAAGCTTCGTGACCCGTCGCGGTGGCGGGGCGTGAACTGGGAGCATTACCGCAGCCCCGAAAGCCGCTACTGTCCGGCGGGGGTGTATGAGGCGGTCGACCTCGACACCGCGCCGCGCCTACAGATCAACGCGCAGAATTGCGTTCACTGCAAGACGTGCGACATCAAGGACCCGACACAGAACATCGACTGGGCTGTGCCGGAGGGGGCGGGCGGTCCAAACTATCCGGGCGGCATGTGAGCGGAGGTGGGGTGATGAAGGTTCTCGTGCCCGTCAAGCGGGTCGTGGACTACAACGTCAAGGTTCGGGTCCGTGCGGACGGATCGGGCGTCGAGACGGCGGGCGTGAAGATGTCGGTCAATCCGTTCGACGAGATCGCCGTCGAAGAGGCGGTGCGGCTGAAAGAGCGCGGGACGGTGAGCGAGATCGTGGCGGTCTCGATCGGCCCCGCGCAATGCCAGGAGACTCTGCGCACGGCGCTCGCGATGGGTGCCGACCGTGGCATTCTCGTCGAGACCGGGGCGTCGCCGGAGCCGCTGGCGGTCGCCAAGATCCTGCGCGCGCTGGTTCTCCGCGAGGAGCCGCGGCTTGTGGTCATGGGCAAGCAGGCGATCGACGACGACATGAACGCGACCGGACAGATGCTGGCGGCACTGCTTGGATGGGGTCAAGGGACGTTCGCCTCCAAGCTCGCGATCGAAGGTGAGACGGCGGTGGTGACCCGCGAGGTCGACGGCGGTCTCGAGACGGTCGCAGTCGCCTTGCCGGCGATCGTGACCGCCGACCTGCGGCTGAACGAGCCGCGTTATGCGTCGCTGCCCAACATCATGAAGGCGCGCAAGAAGCCGATCGAGACGATCAAGCCGGGCGATCTCGGCGTTGACCCGGCGCCGCGCCTGACGATGCTGAACGTCGTCGAGCCGGCCACGCGCAAGGCTGGCGTGAGGGTGGGTTCGGTGGCCGAGCTGGTGAGCAAATTGCGCCATGAGGCGAAGGTGATCTGATGAGCGTTCTGGTTCTGCTCGACCACGAAGCGGGCGCGATCAAACAGCCGTCACGATCGGCAGTCGCGGCCGCGCACGCGTTGGGCGACATCGACGTGCTGGTCGCCGGCAGCGGTCTTGGGCCAGTGACGGAAGCTGCCTCCAAGCTGCCCGGGGTGGCGCGCGTGCTGCGCGCCGAGAGCGACGCATTGGCCCACTCGCTCGCCGAACCCATGGCAGCACTGATCGTGTCGCTTGCCGGCAGCTACAGCCACATCCTGGCCGCCGCGACCGCCGCGGGGAAGAACGTGCTGCCGCGCGTCGCCGCCCTGCTCGACGTGCAGCCGATCTCCGACATCGTGGCCGTCGAGAGTGCTGATGTCTTCGTCCGCCCGATCTATGCCGGCGCCGCCCTGGCGACCGTTCAGTCTTCGGACCGGGTGAAGGTGATCACGGTGCGGGCGTCCGCCTTCGATCCGGTGCCGGCGAGTGGGGGTGCCGCCGCAGTCGTCGACATCGAGATGGTGTCCGATCCTGGCCTGTCCCGCTTCGTCTCGACCGAGCTGAGCGCGAGCGAACGGCCCGACCTGATGGCGGCGCGTGTCGTGGTGTCGGGCGGACGCGGCATGGGTTCTGGCGAGAACTTCTCGCTGCTGGAACCGATCGCCGATCAGCTCGGGGCGGCCGTCGGCGCGTCGCGCGCGGCGGTCGACAGCGGGTTTGTTCCGAATGACTACCAGGTTGGGCAGACCGGAAAGATCATCGCGCCCGAGCTCTACCTGGCGGTCGGCATCTCGGGGGCAATCCAGCATCTGGCTGGGATGAAGGACAGCAAGATCATCGTCGCCATCAACAAGGATGGGGACGCGCCGATCTTCCAGGTGGCCGATTACGGGCTGGTCGCGGATCTATTCACCGCGTTGCCGGAGCTGAAGGCGGAACTCGGGCAGGCGTAAGCGGATGGGGGCCGGACCCCCCTCGGCGTTACACGACGTGACATCTTGAGACGTTGGTGATCCTACGCGGATCGTGTGAAGATCCTATCTTCGTGAC
>CAXUIA010000180.1:0-5441 GCA_964250835.1 uncultured Acetobacteraceae bacterium
CGCGTCCTGGAGAGCGTCTTCGAGCTTCGCTCGGCCGACGGGCACCGCATCCATGTCAGCGTGGTAGGCGCGATAGGTGTGCCGGCCGCTCGTCTTGGCGACATACATCGCGGGGGCGGCGCAGCGGCAGAGGTCGTCCACCGATCGCCCGTCCGCGAGCCCGAAGGCGATGCCGACGCTGACGCCGGAGGCAACTTCGGCGTCGAAATCCGTCAGCCGGTAGGGGGCGCTCGCGTCGGCGACGATCCGCGCGCCGACCTCGATGACCGGATCTCGTTCGAGACCTTCGACGAGGATGCCGAACTCGCCGCCGCCGAGACGGCCGACGCTGTCGGCCGCGCGCACGGCGGCACGCAGGCGAGCGGCGAAAGCCACCAGCAACTGATCGCCGGCCGCGGCGCCGAGGGTGCTGTTGATCGCGCCGAAATCGTCGAGGCTGACGGAGATCAGCGCGACCATCCGAGCGGCACGGCAGGAGTCTTCGACCCGCCGCTCGAAGCTGGCGCGGTTGGGCAACCCGGTCAGGTTGTCGTTGAGGGCGAGAAAGGCCAGTCGCGCCTCGTTCTCGCGCTGCTCCGTCACGTCGAGTCCGTTGCCGGCATAGCCGGTGAAGTTGCCGGCCTCGTCGGTGCGCGGCGTTCCGGAAATCGAGATCCAGCGGGCTTGACCGGCGATTTCGATGGGCACGACGCAGTCGCGGAACGGCTCCCGGCGCCCAAAGGCGGCGGCGATGAGCGGCCCCTGCGACTCGATGTCGCGCTGGGCGTCGATGAGGTTGCAGACGAGAACGCTCGAAAGGCTGTCGGGCGCGAGCCCGAAGTTTTCGGCGATTTCTCGGGTGAGCTCGGTCAGGCGCCCGTCGGGGTTGCATTCCCAAAGCCAGCCACGCGCCGTCTGCTGCAGCTCACGGAGCTGGACGGCGGCGAAGTCGCGGCGGTCCTGTTGCTGGAGAGCGTGCCGGAGCTGCTGCTTCAACACGAGATGAGAGCATAGGATGACGGCGATCGCAACGGGTGGTGTGACGAGCAGGAGCAGATCGAAACGCGGCATGAGATGGAGCGAGAGGATGGAGATGATGGTGACACACGCGACTGGCAGCGCGAGGGCGATGGCGACGGGCAGTACGGCCGCGGCGAGAACGAGCGATCCGAGCAGGCCCACGCACATGATGGCGAGGACAGTGCGCAGCTCGGTGCCGAGCTGGGGCAGGAGAAGCAGAACGAGACCGCTCCAGGCGACGCCGACCGCGGCGCCCCACCAGGATGCGGCGCGCGCGGAGGCCGGTTCGAGGCCGAGTTGGCGGTAGAAGCCGGCGTGCAGAATGACCAGACCGGACAGTCCGAGGGGGGCGAGCAAGCCGGTCCTGCCGCCGGAGGCAACGAATGCGAGCAGGAGACTGGAGAGCAGGCCGAAGGCGACGACTGCACCGCGTGAGCGGCGCAGAACCTCGAATTGCGACCCGGCGAGTGACCGGGGCGCGCCGTCTGCGGCCGGTCGCGTGAGAGGGGAGCCGTTCGCGCCCTTGTGGTGCGGCATTGCGCCCGATCGCTTGGAGCTGGCGAATGCACCCACGCCTGCGGCGGGCCTGGCGCTAATCATCAGGAATTACTCAGACAGATTGTGCAGATGCTTAACATTCGGGCTGCATAGACGTCTCCTGCCGTGCTGACCATCGGCGGCCGCCACGCCGCTCACGCCGGTGCTCGAGCCGGGTCTTGACGGCGCAGCGCAGGTCCGGCGGGCTGGCGCCGTTGTGCGCATGGGCGGCCGTCTGCACGCATTTGCTGCGCGTTGCCTTCACCCGCAGGAGTTGCATGCCGTCACCCGACTTGTTCGAGCAATGGTATCCTATGCCTGATTTTACGTTTTGCGTCTTGAATTGAGAGCAAAGGTGGAACGCGCGGCGGCGCTGATGGCGGCCGTGCTGTTGATGTCGGGCCTGATTGCCTCCGTGGGCGCGCGACGCGTGGATGGTGGGCTGCTGCTGGAGGCCGATGTCCCTTATGGACCGGACCGGCTGGAGCGGTCGGATCTGTATGGCGGGCACGACCTGCATGGGGCGCCGGTGGTGATTTTCTTTCATGGGGGCGCCTACGCCTTTGGGGACAAGAACGAGCCCGGCGGGCTTTGGGGCAACGTCGCTCGCACAATGGCGCGCGCGGGCTTTCTCGCGATCAACGCCGACTACCGGCTTTCGCCACGCGCCACATGGCCGGCCGGAGCGGAGGATGTGGGCCGGCTTGTGGCCTGGACGCGGACGCACGCGCGGGCGTTCGGCGGCGATCCGGACCGGATCGTGCTGATCGGGCACTCGGCGGGGGCGACCCATGTTGCGGGGTATGTTTTTGACCGGCGGCTGCAGCCGGCGCGTGGACCGGGTGTCACGGGCGCGGTGCTGGTGAGCGGGCGTTACGCGCTGGACGCGGTTCCGCGGGATGCGAACGCGCCGGAGGTGTTGCGCTACTTTGGTCGTGATCGGGCGGTGAGGGCGGCTCGCGCGCCGATGGCGCGTCTGGCGACGGCGCCGCATCTGCCCTTGATGATCGTGGTGGCGGAGCTCGAGGATGCCGAGTTGGCGGAGGCGGCACGATCGCTCGCCGCGGAGCTGGCGGGGTTGGGCGAACATCCCTGGCTTTTACGGCTCGCGGGCGAGAGCCACGTGTCGGAGATGACGCGCGTGGGGACGTCGGATCGTCGTCTTTCCGATCCGATGATCAGTTTTGTGAGGCAAGTTTGCCGTCACTGACGCGCGGAGTTATTGCCGAGACAAACAGAACGTGACACAATAACAGTGTTAAAGAGGAGGCGAACGTGCCACTGCGAGGCAGACGCATCCATCCGCAGATGTCGGCCGGTCTTGTTCTGATGCTCGGCGTGCTTTGTGACACGTCGTTTGGAGGAGCGTTTGGTCGCGGCAGGCCGGGGATTGCTCCTGATCCGGCGTTCGCCGTGGTGCCGGATCCGGAGGCGAGCGCGTTTGCCGTCGAACCAAGCGGCACTGCGGCGGCCGTGGCACTGCCCGCCTTGCCGGTGCCCGATCTTGCGCACCCCGTGCCGAGGCCCGTTGCGCCGATTGTGACCCTTGCCCCGATCGCCGTCCATGCTGTTGGCGCCGCGCGGCCGGCGGCAGTGCTGGCGGCATCCCCTCCCCTTCTGGTCACCGTCTCGTTTCCCGATCGGCCTGGCGCGCGCGCGAAGGCAGACGAGGTTGCGTTGATGCTTCGCGCCAACGGCATGCCGGTCGCGGAGATCGAGGGCGGTCGGCCGCTCGTGCGCGCGCGGGTTTTGTTCGCGTTCGACGAGGATCGCGCCGAAGCGGCGATCATCGGTCGCAGTTTGGCGGCCGCTTACGGCGTTCAAAGTCCAATGGATTTGGCGCCGAGCTCGATGACGGCGCGTCGTCCAGGAATGATCGAAGTCATGCTGCCGGGATGAGCAGATGCGGCACAGGAAGCGAGGTATGATCTTGACGTATCGGCGGGTATGGTTGGTGAGCGCGACATTGGCGCTGCTGGCGTCGGCACCCGGGTGGGCGGCGGACACGAACGCGTCCGGCGCGGCACCGGCCGCGAACTCAGATAAGCTGACGATCCTGTTTGCACCGGCCAGCAGTTCCCTCAGTTCGGACGGAGTGGCGACGCTGGACAAGGCTTCGCGCCTGTATCGCGCCGGAAACCCAATTGTTATGATCGTGTCCGGAACGGCGGACAACACCGGCAATCCGGCGTCGAACCTCACGCTGTCCGAGCGGCGCGCCCGAGTGGTTCTCGAGGGACTGGTTGAGCGCGGCATCCCGGTGGGGCGGCTGCAGTTGCTGGCAGCCGGCGTGACCGAACCGGCGGTCAAGACCGGCCCGAACGTTCCCGAGCCGGAAAACCGTCGCGTGGACATCACGTGGCGCTGAGCCGCGTCCTATGGTTGACGCTGGCCGGTGCGGCAATGGTGGCGTGCCACCCGGCCCGTGCCCAGGATGCACGGACCGCGTTTCAGCGTGGCGTCGCGGCGGATCTCGGTTCGAACGGACGGCCGGATCCGATCCTCGCCTACCATTATTATGAACGTGCGGCATCACTCGGGAATGCGGACGCCGAGCTCAATCTCGGCGTGATGAACGACAGCGGCGTGGGGACTTTGGCGGACGCGTCGAAAGCGGCGCTTTGGTACGCGCGCGCCGCGTCGCACGGCAATGCGCGCGCGGCGTTCAATCTGGGCCAGCTCTACGAGGCTGGAGACGGGGTGCCGCAGAACCGAACGCTGGCGGCCGCCTGGTTCCGGAAAGCAGCGTTTGACGGGATCGAGATGGCATCGGCGCGGGCGCGGCGGATCGCGGCGCAGGCCGCTCCGGCCGCTGACCTATCGGCACCCGTGCTGCTGGCGCCAGCTTCGGGCTCGACGCTGAAGGACCAGGATATCGAGCTGGTCTGGCAGTCGGCTGCGCCTGCACCGGACGCACGTTACTGGGTTCAGGTGATGGACACGGGCGGCGCTCGGACGCTCGCCTACCGCGACACGGACGTGTCGGCGATGCTGGTGCGTCTGCCGGCACATGATGGCGACTATGCCTGGCGGGTGTTTGCGGCGGGCGGCGCGCATTACAAGGCAAGCGCCTGGTCGAGCTTTTCGGTCCATCGCGGCGTGATCTGCTGCCTGGCCTTGCTCAGCGGCCGATAAGGCTTCGCACCAGGGCGACCGCGTCGGGCGTGCTCCAATCGGCGGCGCCATCCATGCGGGCGCGCAGCTTTCCGTCCGGGGCGATGAGGAAACTCACCGGAATACCGCTGATGCCGAGCGCGGACATCGCCGTGCTGGCAGGATCGAGCAGGACAGGAAGGTTCGCGATCCCGTGGATTTGGTAAAAGGCGCGCACCGGCGGCGCGCCGCCACTGTCGATCGAGACGGGCAAGACGGCGATGCCGTCGGTTGCGATGTCTGCGGCCAGTCGTGACAGCGAAGGCATTTCGCGGACGCAAGGTCCGCACCAGGTGGCCCACAGGTTGAGGAGCACGCCGCGGCCGGCCTGGCCGGCGAGCGAGCCTGTGCCCGTGCTGCCGTTCGGACGCACGATCTGCCAACTGTAGGGCCCAAGCAGAGTGGGCGGGACGGTGTGCAGCGTGGCGAGGTTCTGCAGCGCTGGAGGACCGGTCTCGGCCGGCGGGACGGTTGCGCGTTTGCGCGCGGCCAGGGTGACCACTACGGTCCCGGCGGCCGCGAGGCCAGCGCGGACTGCGAAGCGGCGGGTCGGTCGAGGCATGCGATGGTTGTAGATCGAGAGGGCGCCAATACCCAATGGGGCGGGCGTTTTGCGGCTGGGCCGGCGCCGGCGATGGATCGGATCAACGCGTCGATCGATGTCGACTGGCGTCTCTGGCGCCAGGAGATCGAGGGGTCGCGGGCACATGCGCGGCTGCTGGCGGCCGGGGGGCTCATCACGGCCGCCGCCC
>CAXUIA010000181.1:0-3464 GCA_964250835.1 uncultured Acetobacteraceae bacterium
GGTGCTGAGCTATTCGGGGAGCGGCATCGAGACGACGTTCACGCAGGGCGAGGATGCGTGCCTCGCGTCGATGGCGGCGGTGCTGCCGAGCGAGGGCGGGCGGTCCTTGTTGGTGGTGGGCGCGCTCGCGGACAACGTCGAAGCGCAGTTCAGGGCGATCTTCGAGGGTGCGGGGATCGGACCCGTGCGGTTCCTGCCGCCGTCGCGGGCGGATGCGTTGCCTGAGGTCGGGCCGGGCACGTTGATGCTGCTGGCGCAGCCGTTTCTTGCGGAAACGGCGCGGGTGCTCGAAGAGCGCGGGGCACGCCGGATCGACGCCCCCTTCCCTTTCGGCGTCGAGGGCACCGAAGCCTGGTTGATGGCGGCGGCCGCGGCCTGGGGGTTGCCGGCACTGCGTATGGAGGCGGCGATCGCGCCGTCACGGGCCCGCGCGCGGACGTCGCTGGCACGCTCGCGGGCGGTGCTGGCGGGCAAGCGGATCTTCTTTTTTCCGGACAGCCAGCTCGAGATCCCGCTGGCGCGGTTCGTGTCTCGCGAGCTGGGAATGGAACTGGTCGAGGTGGGAAGCCCTACGATCCATCGACGGCATCTGGCGCGCGAGCTGGAGATGCTGCCGACGGGGACCATGCTGAGCGAAGGGCAGGACGTCGACCGGCAGCTCGACCGCTGCCGGGCGGCGCGGCCGGACCTGGTGGTGTGCGGTTTGGGACTGGCCAATCCGCTGGAGGCGGAAGGCATCGCGACCAAGTGGTCGATCGAGCTGCTGTTCAGTCCGGTGCACGGTTTCGAGCAGGCCGCCGACCTGGCGGGACTGTTCGCGAGACCGCTGGTGCGTCGCGAGCGGTTGGCGGTGTAGGGCGATGAAGCTGACCCTCTGGACTTACGAGGGTCCGACGCACGTGGGTGCCATGCGGATCGCGTGCGCGATGGAGGGCGTGCACTATGTCCTGCACGCGCCTCAGGGCGACACATACGCGGATCTGCTGTTCACGATGATCGAGCGGCGGGACCGGCGGCCGCCGGTGACCTATACGACGTTTCAGGCGCGCGATCTGGGTGGCGACACGGCGGAGCTGTTTCGCCGGGCGGCAGCCGACGCGGTTGCGCGGTTCTCGCCCGATGCGCTTCTGGTCGGCGCGTCGTGCACGGGCGAGCTGATCCAGGACGATCCGGAAGGATTGTCGCGCGGCTTGAGCGTGCCGGTGGTGCCGCTCGAGCTGCCCTCGTATCAGCGCAAGGAGAATTGGGGAGCGTCCGAGACGTTCTACCAGCTGGTGCGGCGGTTTGCGGGTGGGACACGCACAGCCGGGCCGTCCTGCAATCTGCTGGGCGCTACGGCGCTGGGATTTCGAAACCGCGATGACGTGCGGGAAATCCGTGGGCTCATCGAGAGCTTGGGCGTTTCGGTCAACGTGGTGGCGCCACTCGGAGCGACGGTCGCGGATCTTGCCCGGCTCGGGGCGGCTGATTTCAATGTCGTGCTGTATCCGGAAATCGCGGATACGGCGGCGCGTTGGCTCGAGAAGAACTTCGGGCAACCTCTGGTGCGCATCGTGCCGATCGGGGTCGGCGCGACGCGGGAGTTTGTGGCGGCCGTATGCGGGCTTGCCGGCGTTCCGGTGCCGGACAGCGGCGCCGGCAACCTGCCGTGGTATTCCCGCTCGGTTGATGCGAACTACCTGACGGGCAAACGGGTTTTCGTGTTTGGCGATGCGAGCCACGCGGTGGCGGCGGCGCGCGTGGCGGCCGACGAACTCGGGTTCGCGGTGGTCGGCCTCGGGACCTACAGCCGGGAATTCGCCCGCGACGTGCGCGAGGCGGCCGCTCGCTACGGCGTCGAGCCGCTGATCAGCGACGATTACCTCGAAGTCGAGGAGCGGATTGCAGCGGCCGAGCCGGAGCTGGTGCTCGGCACGCAGATGGAACGGCATATCGCCAAGCGGCTGGGCATTCCGTGCGCGGTGATTTCTTCGCCCGTGCACGTGCAGGATTTCGCGGCTCGCTATTCGCCGCAGATGGGGTTCGAAGGTGCCAACGTGCTCTTCGACACCTGGGTTCATCCGTTGATGATGGGTCTCGAAGAGCATCTGCTGTCGATGTTCCGGGAAGATCGGGAATTCGGAACCGCACCTTCGCATTTGGGGCAGGTCGCCGAGACGCCCGTGCCGGAGGACGTGTCCTGGGCGGCGGATGCGGAAACCGAGCTTAGGCGCATCCCGGTGTTTGTTCGCGGCAAGGCGAGACGGAATACGGAACGGTTCGCACGCGATCGTGGTATTTCGATGATCAGCGTGCAAACCTTGTACGAGGCTAAAGCGCACCATGCACGCTGAGCGATCCTCGACCCGTGTGGTCATCGTCACGATGGACAGTCACCTCGCGCGCGCGGCCGCGAGCGCCCGTGAGAATATCCGCCGAGAACTGCCCGGTTTCGAACTCGTCCTGCACGCGGCCGATGAATGGGGACAGGACGAGGCTGCCCTCCGGGCATGCCACGATGACATCGCGAACGGCGACATCGTGATCGCGGCGATGCTGTTCCTTGACCCGCACGTCAAGGCGGTGCTGCCCGCACTGCAGGCACGGCGTGCGAACTGCGACGCGATGGTCTGCATGATGTCGGCGGGCGAGGTCACGCGGCTGACGCGGGTCGGCAAGTTCGACATGTCGGCCGAAGCGAGCGGTGCGATGGCGATGCTCAAGCGGCTGCGCGGACAGCGTAAGCCGGGGGTGACGTCGAGCGGCCGCGATCAGATGAAGATGCTCAAGCGGCTGCCAAAGCTGCTCAAATACATTCCCGGGGCGGCGCAAGACGCGCGCTCGTATTTTCTTTCGCTGCAGTACTGGCTGGGCGGGGCGGAGGACAACCTTTCGGGTCTGATTCGGTTGCTGGTCGGACGGTATGCGACGGCCGCGCGCGCCGGGTCCACGGTCTCGATGCCGCCGCCGCCGGTGGAGTATCCGGAAGTCGGCCTTTATCATCCGAGCATCAGCAACCGGATCGGGTCGGATCTTGCGGATCTGCCGCCGATGGTCGGGCCTCGCGAGGCCAAGGGGACCGTTGGTCTGCTCGTGTTGCGCTCCTACGTGCTGGCGGGCAACGCGGCACACTATGACGGCGTGATCGAGGCGCTGGAAGCGCGCGGGCTGAAGGTGATCCCGGCGTTCTCGTCGGGTCTCGACTCGCGTCCCGCCATCGAGAAGTTCTTTTTCCGCAATGGCGCCCCGTCGGTCGACGCGCTGGTGTCGTTGACCGGGTTTTCGCTCGTTGGAGGTCCTGCCTACAACGATGCGCGAGCGGCCGAGGCGGTATTGTCGCGGCTCGATGTGCCCTACATCCTTGCCCATCCGGTCGAGTTCCAAACGATCGAGCAGTGGGAGGGCGATGCGCGCGGCCTGATGCCGGTCGAAGCGGCGATGATGGTCGCCATTCCTGAACTCGACGGTGCAATCTGGCCGATGAC
>CAXUIA010000181.1:3474-5436 GCA_964250835.1 uncultured Acetobacteraceae bacterium
AGCTCGGCGGACGCCGAAGATTCGCATCGCCGGCAGATGATCTCGCATCGTGAACGTGCCTCGACCCTGGCCGGGCGCGTCGCACGACTGGTGGCGCTGCGCCGTTCCGAGCGCGCCGAGCGGCGCGTCGGTGTGGTGCTGTTTAATTTCCCGCCCAATGGCGGGGCCACGGGGACGGCGGCGTATCTCTCGGTGTTCGAGTCTCTGCATCGGACGATGATCGCACTGTCTGCAGCCGGATACCGTGTCGACGTTCCGCAAAGCGTTGATGCGCTGCGGGCGCGTGTGCTCGAGGGGAACGCGTCGCGTTACGGAGCGGCCGCCAATGTCGCGGCACGCATTCCTGCGGGCGATCATGTCAAGCGCGAGCGCCACCTGGCTGAGATCGAGCGGGTTTGGGGCGCGGCACCAGGACGGCAGAACAGCGACGGCACCAATATTCAAGTGCTCGGCGAACGGTTCGGCAACGTGTTCGTGGGGATCCAGCCGGCGTTCGGTTACGAGGGCGATCCGATGCGGTTGCTGTTCGAGCACTCGTTCGCGCCGACGCACGCGTTCTCGGCTTTCTATCGCTGGCTGCGTGAGGATTTCGCGGCGCACGCGGTGCTGCATTTCGGAACGCATGGCGCGCTCGAGTTCATGCCCGGCAAGCATGCCGGCATGTCGGCGGCGTGCTGGCCGGATCGGCTGATCGGCGATCTGCCGAACATTTATTTGTATGCGGCAAATAACCCGTCGGAGGGCGCGCTCGCCAAGCGGCGCGCGGGTGCGACGCTGGTGAGCCATATGACGCCGCCGCTGGCGAACGCCGGGCTTTATCGCGGCCTGCAGGATCTGAAGAGTTCGCTCGATCGCTGGCGGGGACTGGAGCCGGACGTGGATGCGGACCAGCGCGCATCGCTCGCCGAGATGGTCCAGGCGCAGGCGGCACTGGTTGAGCTCGGCGCCGCGAAGCCGGCCTGGCGGGCGGACGAGGTGGAGGCGATCGTTGATCGGCTGCGGGCCTCGCTGCTGGAGCTCGAATACTCGCTGATCCCGCATGGGCTGCATATCGTGGGCGTGCCGCCGTCGGCCGCCGCGCGCGCGGAGATGCTGGACGCGGCAGGCGTCGAGGACCCGGTCCGGCGCGCCGAGCTCGATGCCGGCATGGGGACCGACCATGAAATCCCCGCGCTGCTGCACGCCCTCGATGGCGGTTATCTGCGCCCGGCACCGGGTGGCGACGTGCTGCGCAACCCCGAGGTGCTGCCGACGGGACGCAATCTGCACGGTTTGGATCCGTTTCGGATCCCGAGCTCGTTCGCGGTATTGGACGGGGCGCGGCAGGCGGATCGGCTGCTCGCGCGGCACCAGGCGGACGCCGGCAAGTTGCCGGAAACGGTCGCGATGGTGCTGTGGGGCACCGACAACCTCAAGACCGAGGGCGGCCCGATCGCGCAGGCGCTGTGGCTGCTGGGCGCCGAGGCGCGGCGTGACAGCTATGGGCGGCTCGCGGGTGCGCAACTGATCCCGATCGAGGCACTCGGCCGGCCGCGCATCGATGTCGTGATCACGCTGTCGGGGATTTTCCGCGACCTGCTGCCGATGCAGACGTCGTTGCTGGCGGAAGCGGCGCTGCTGGCGGCGGGAGCCGACGAACCTGCGGAGATGAACCACGTGCGGGCGCATGCGCTCGCCTTCATGGCTCAGCATGGCGGCGACCTGGAGACGGCGTCGCTTCGCGTGTTCGGCAATGCCGAGGACGCGTATGGGGCGAACGTCAACAGCTTGGTCGACGCCGGCGGCTGGTCGGACGAGGACGAGCTCGCCGACGCATTCGTCAAGCGGAAGGGCTTTGCCTACGGCGTCAGCGGACACGCGGTGCGTCAGGACAGATTGCTCACCAGCGTGCTGCGTCATGTCGACGTGGCCTATCAAAATCTTGATTCGGTCGAACTCGGCGTCACCACCGTTGATCACTAC
>CAXUIA010000182.1:0-5419 GCA_964250835.1 uncultured Acetobacteraceae bacterium
ATGGTGTTTGCCAAGATGGGTGGGTGAGCTGACGTCATCGGGCTGCCGTGAGGAGGCGGCGCATCAAACATGCTGTTGCGACTTGTGTAAGGTCGTGACCTGATTACTGTCGGCCTTTCGAGGTGGGATCGAACCTGCCCGGGAACGGGGGAAGAGATGAGACAAGTAAGCAGGCGGATCGCCGTCGCGCTGATGGTGACGGGCGGGCTTGCAACCATGCCGGTTGTGGCGTCGGCACAGACGCCGACGATCCCGGTTATCGTCAAGGATACGACATCGTTTTATTGGCAGATCGTGTTGGCGGGTGCGCGCAAGGCGGGCCATGACCTCAACGTCAACGTGCCGCAGCTCGGGGCGCAGTCGGAAGCCGACATCACCGGCCAGATCGGGATCCTGGAAAACGCGGTCGCCGGCAAGCCGGCCGCGGTGGTGATCGCGCCGACGCAGTTCGCGGCATTGGGGCCGCCGATCACCGAGGCGGCCAAGCAGATCAAGATCATCGGCATCGACTCGGCGGCCGACAGCAAGGCGTTCACCGCCTTCCTGACCACCGACAACGTGGCGGGCGGACGCCGCGCGGCCGACGCGCTCGCCGAAGCGATCACCGCACGTTACGGCAAGCCATCGGGCGAGGTCGCGATGATTACCGCCCTTCCAGGCGTTGGTTCGTTGGATCAGCGCCGAAAAGGCTTCAAGGACGAGCTCGCGGCGAAGTATCCGGACATCAAGGTGGTGGCGGACCGGATTGCCGACGGCCAGGCGACGACGGCGCTGAACATCATGACAGACCTGATCACGGCGCGGCCCAAGCTGCGCGGGGTGTTTGCGTCCAACCTGATCATGGGACAGGGCGCGGGCCAGGCGATCGGCGAGAACAACCTCAAGAACGACGTGAAGCTGGTCGCCTTCGACAATGACAGCAAGCTGGTGCAGCTGTTGCGCGACGGGGTGATCTACGCGCTGGTGGTGCAGGATCCGTTCCGGATGGGATATGACGGGGTCAAGACGGCACTCGCGGCGTCCAAGGGTCAGGCGGTGCCGGCGTTCACCGACACGGGGGTGACGGTGATCACCAAGTCGACGATGGACACGCCGCGATCGCAGCAGCTGCTGAACCCGAACGTGAAGTCTTGATCTAGCGGTCTGGCGACGCCGGTGGCAGGCGGGACGCTGCTCGAGCTGCGCGGGCTCGACAAGCGCTTTGCAGGCACGCACGCGCTCAAGTCCATCGACCTTGCGTTTCGCGCGGGAGAGATCCATGCGGTCGTAGGGGAGAACGGCGCCGGCAAGTCGACGCTGATCAAGCTGCTCACCGGCGCCTACGCCCGCAGCGGCGGCGCGGTGTTGTGGGAGGGACGCGAGGTGGCGCTGGCGACGCCGCACGAGGCGCTGGCGCTGGGGATCGTGGCCGTGCACCAGGAGGTGGTATTGTGCCGCCATCTGACGGTCGCCGCCAACATGTTCCTGGGCGAAGAGACGACGCGCGGCGGGCTGCTGGCGCAGCGCCAGATGGTGCGGGCGGCGCAGAAGATCCTCGACGATCTCGGCTTCAGCCTGCCGGCGGGTGCGGCACTCGACGATCTCACGATCGGGCAGCAGCAACTGGTGGCGACCGCGCGGGCGGCGATACGCGGGACACGGTTTCTAATCTTCGACGAGCCGACGGCTTACCTGACGCGCTCGGAGACTGACCAGCTGTTCGCGCTGATCCGGCGGTTGCACGCGGGCGGGGTCACGATCGTCTACATTTCGCACCGGATGGAGGAGATTTTTTTACTTGCCGAGCGCGTGTCGGTGCTGCGCGACGGGCACCTGATCAGCACGCGCAACGTGGCCGACACTGACGAGCGCACGTTGATACGCGACATGGTCGCGCGCTCGATCGAGGAGGTGCACCACAAGGAAACGATCGCGGCCGGCGAGATCCTGCTGGATGTCGAGGGATTGAGCGGTCCGGGTTTCCGCGACGTGTCGCTGACGGTGCGTCGTGGCGAGATCGTGGGGTTGTACGGTCTGATCGGGGCGGGACGCAGCGAGTTTGCGCACGCGCTGTTCGGCCGCCAGCGCGCGACGGCAGGAACCATACGGCTCAAGGGCGAGCCGGTGACGATGCGGCGGGAGGCGGACGCAATCGGGCGCGGCATCGTGCTGCTGCCGGAGAGCAGGCGGGACCAGGGTCTGTGTCTCAGTCTCCCGGTCGGCTTCAACCTCAACCTACCGATTTTCAGTCGGCTGTCGCAGGGTCCGATCGTGCGCGGGGACCGCGAGCGCACGGCAGCGTCCAAGCAGATCAAGGATTTGCGTATCGTGACGGCCGGTCCGGGTGCGGCAGCACTGACGCTGTCGGGCGGAAACCAGCAGAAGATCGTGATCGGCAAATGGCTCGCGCACGGGGCCGAACTGTTCATCGTCGACGAGCCGACGGTGGGCGTGGATGTCGGCACCAAAGTGGAGATCTACCGGCTGTTTGCGGAGCTGCTGCGTCGCGGAGCGGGGATCCTGCTGATCTCGTCCTACCTGCCGGAAGTCTACGACCTGGCGGACACACTGCACGTCTTTCGTGCCGGCCGGAAAGTGGCGAGCCACGGTCATCGGGCGGTGGAGCACGACGCCATCCTGACCGAGGCGATCGGAGGTTAGATGTCGCAGGCCGCATCCGAACCCGTCGTCGCAGGCCAGTCACGGGCGCAGCTTCGCTTCGGGTTCCTGCTCAATCTGACGCTGCTCGGACTGCTGCTGGTGGTGTGGGGCGCACTCGCCGTGTCGACCGACAGCTTCCTGACCGAACGCAACCTGATCAACCTGCTGCGGCAGGCGTCGCTCTGGGCGATCATCGCGGTGGGGCAGACGTTTGTGATCATCACCGCGGGGATCGACCTGTCGGTGGGCGCGGTCGTCGGGCTCGCAAGCGTGATCGTGGCCTTGCTGCTGGTCAACGGCGTGCCGATCGCCCTCGCGGTGGCACTCACCATCCTGCTCGGCTGCGGGATCGGGGCGATGCACGCGTTCGGCATCCTGCGGCTCGGGCTGCCGCCCTTCATCATGACGCTGGCGTCCCTGACGGCGCTGCGCGGCGTTGGGCTGCTGATCACCAACGGGTCGACGATCTCGGGCTTTTCGACGACCTTCACCGGGTTCTCGCGGCTGTCGCTGTTCGGGCTGCCGTCGCTGTTCTGGATGGTCGTGCTGGTGGCCGTGCCCTGCTACGTGCTGCTTCACCACACGCGCTGGGGTCGGCATCTGTTCGCGGTCGGTTCGAACGCCGAGGCGGCGCGGCTGTCGGGGATCTCCATCGGGCGGACGGTGCTGCTCGCCTACATGTTGTCGGCGGCGCTCGCGGCGTTCGCGGGGGTGTTGACGGCGAGCCGGATCTCGGTCGGCGTGGCGACGACCGGCGATGGGTGGGAACTGCAATCGATCGCGTCGTCGGTGATCGGCGGTGCCTCGCTGTTCGGCGCCGTCGGCAGCGTGGTGGGGCCGCTGCTCGGGGCACTGCTGCTGACGACGATCAACAACGGGGCAAACCTGCTGAACGTCAATCCGTTCTGGCAGCGGATCATCACCGGGGTGTTGATCGTGGTGATCGTGTATTTTGATCAGCTTCGTCGGCGCAAGCGACGGTAGGTCCGAGGCCAGGGCGCTGCCCTGGAGCCGCTGGGGGCAGCGCCCGCAGACCCGCTGCGTTCGGCGGGGTGCGGGGCAGAGCTCCGGTTCGCTTTCTCTTCTCAGTCCAGGGCCAGCATGAGGCGGATGTTCTGGACGGCGGCGCCGGACGCGCCCTTGCCGAGATTGTCGAGACGTGCCGTCAACAGGACGTGGGGGTGGGCGCCGCTGCCGTGGACGCGGAGCTCGAGATGGTCGGTGTTGGCGAGTGCGGCGGGATCGAGCGACGGATTGGCATCGTCGAGAACGGTGATGTTGGGCGACATCTTGTAGGCGTTGACGAGGCTGTCGCGGAGCATGGCGGGGGTGAGACGGCCGGGGAGCATGTCGAGGAAGAGCGGGATGGAGACGATCATGCCCTGCGGGAAGTGGCCGACTGAAGGGACGAAGATCGGACGGCGGGTGAGGCCCGCATGTTGCGCGACTTCGGGGACGTGCTTGTGGGCGAGGTCAAGGCCGTAGAGGACGAAGGCGGGGCCGCCGGTTCGCTCGTGCGCCTCGATCATGGTGCGGCCGCCGCCGCTGTAGCCGCTGACGGCGTTGATCGTGATCGGGTGATCGGCGGGAATGATGCCGTCGTTGATGAGTGGGCGGAGGAGTGCCACGGCGCCGGTCGGGTAGCAGCCGGGATTGCTGACCCGGGGCGCTTCGGCGATCCGGGTGGCTTGGCGCGGGTCGAGCTCGGGGAAGCCGTAGACCCAGTCCTGGTCGGTGCGGAAGGCGGTGCTGGCGTCGAGGATTTTGGGGGCATGCCCGTCGATCGTTTCGGCGAGTTCTACTGCCTCGCGGGCCGCGTCGTCGGGCAGGCAGAGGACGACGAGGTCGACGGCGCGCATGATGTTGCGGCGCGCGTCGGGGTCGCGGCGCTTGGCATGATCGATCGAGCGCACGGAGAGGGGGAGCGCCTTGAGGCGCTCGGCGATGCGGAGGCCGGTGGTGCCGGCCTCGCCGTCGATGAAAAGGGTGCGGCCCAGCGGCGCGCCCGGCTCAGCGCTTGCTGAACTGGAAGGAGCGGCGGGCCTTGGCGCGACCGTATTTTTTACGCTCGACGGTGCGGCTGTCGCGGGTGAGGAACTTGGCCTGTTTGAGGATGCCGCGCAGCGTAGGCTCGTAGTTGGTGAGCGCGCGGCTGATGCCGTGGCGGACGGCGCCGGCCTGGCCGGAGAGGCCGCCGCCGGTGACGGTGCAGAAGACGTCGAACTGGTTGTAGCGGTCGGCGACGAGGAACGGCTGGGTGATCAGCATGCGCAGCACGGGACGCGCGAAATACTGGTTGGCCTTTTTGCCGTTGATCGAAATGTCGCCGCGGCCGGGCTTGATCCATACGCGGGCGACGGCGTCCTTGCGTCGGCCGGTGGCGTAGGAGCGGCCGAGCGCGTCGCGCTTCGGCTCAACGGGCGCGCGCTCGTCGGCGGACGCCACGTTTGTGCCGGCGATGACGACGTTGAGGTTCTGGAGGTCGGCGAGCGTGCCGGTGCGTTCGACGTTATCGGACATGATCAGGCTCCGGCGTTCTGACGTGGCGCGTTGACGGAGTTCTTGCGGTTCATGGCCGCGATATCGAGGGGTTTGGGCTGTTGGCCGGCATGCGGATGGTCGGGACCGCCATAGACGTGCAGGTGCTTCATCTGCTGGCGTTGGAGCGGACCGCGGGTGATCATGCGCTCGACCGCCTTCTCGATGACGTGGCCGGGCCGCTTGCCGCCGAGGCGCTGCGCGATGGTGCGCTCCTTGATCCCGCCGGGATAGCCGGTGT
>CAXUIA010000183.1:0-1640 GCA_964250835.1 uncultured Acetobacteraceae bacterium
CCTCGTTGTCGTAGCGCACGCCCTTGCCCTTGTACGGCTCCGGCTCGCGATAGCGACGAATGTCGAGCGCCACCTGACCGACCTTCTGCTTGTCGGCCCCGGTGACGGTGACTGAGGTCGGACGCGGCGTGGTGATCGTGATGCCGTCCGGGATCGGATAAACGACCGGATGAGAAAACCCGAGGTTGAGCTCGAGATTCTTGCCAGCGACCGCGGCGCGGTAGCCGGTGCCGGTGATCTCGAGCGTTTTGGTGTAGCCAACCGACACACCCTTCACCACGCTCGCGACCAGCGCGCGCGTCGTGCCCCACATCATGCGCGTGCGACGCTCGTTGTTGCGCGGCACAACGCTCACGCGGCCGTCCGAATAGGTCGTCTCGATGCTGTCGACGAGCGGAAAGCTGAGCGAGCCCAGCTTGCCTTTCGCCGTCAGCACGCCGTTCGCGATGTCGATCTCGACGCCCGCCGGAATTTCGACCGTATATTTCCCTACGCGAGACATGGCTCGGGGCTCCTCACAACACGCGGCAGAGGACTTCGCCGCCGACATTGGCAGCGCGCGCCTCCGCATCGCTCAACACGCCGCGCGGCGTGGACAGGATGGATACGCCGAGACCGGCGTAGACGCGCGGAAGTTCCTGGATTTTGGAATAGACGCGGCGGCCGGGCTTGGAGACACGATGGATCTCTTTGATCACCGGCTCACCTTCGTTGTACTTCAGCTCGATCCGCAGCTGCGCGATTCCTGGACGCAGCTCCTCGGTCGTGAAGCCGCGTATATAGCCTTCGCGCCGCAGCGCCTCCAGCACGTTGGCACGCAGCTTCGACGCGGGCGCCACGCAGCCGGTGTGACGGCTACGCTGCGCGTTGCGAATACGCGTGAGCATGTCGCCCAATGGATCAGACATCGACATGGGTCTGCTTCCTTACCAGCTCGACTTGACCATGCCCGGGATCTGACCCGAGCTGGCGAGGTCGCGCAGCGCGATACGGCACAGCTTGAACTTGCGGTAGTTCGCCTTTGAACGCCCGGTGAGCGCACAACGCAGCTTCACGCGCGTGCGGCTGCCGTTGCGTGGCAAGGCGGCAAGGCGCATCGACGCCTCGAAGCGCTGTTCAACCGCCGTGTCGCGGTTCTGCACCACCGCCTTGAGCGCCTGTCGTTTGGCGCGGTCACGGCCCGCCATCCGCTCGCGCTTCTGGTTGCGATTGATCTGCGAAAGCTTGGCCATCGTTTATCCTCCGGAACCTGCCGCGCCCGACGGGCACGACCGTTTTCCCAACTGCATCGTCTTAGGCCACGAACGGCAGGTCGAACGCCTTCAGCAGCGCCTTGGCTTCGGCATCCGTCTTCGCCGTCGTGACGAAGATGATGTCCATTCCACGCACCTGGTCGACCTTGTCGTAGTTGATCTCCGGGAACACGATCTGTTCCTTCATTCCCATCGCGAAGTTGCCGCGCCCGTCGAAGCCCTTGCCGGCCGGCAGGCCGCGGAAGTCGCGCACGCGCGGCATTGCGACCGTCACCAGCCGGTCCAGGAACTCGTACATCCGCGTGCGCCGCAGCGTCACCTTGCAGCCGATCGGCAGGCCTTCGCGTATCTTGAAACCCGCGATCGCCGTCTTGGCCACCGTCTTGC
>CAXUIA010000183.1:1650-2481 GCA_964250835.1 uncultured Acetobacteraceae bacterium
GTCAGTTCCGACACCGCAGCGTCGAGCTTCTTTTGATCGCCCGCCGCCTCGCCCACGCCCATGTTGATGACGATCTTTTCCAGACGCGGCACCTGCATCTCGTTGCTGTAGTTGAACTCCGCCCGCAGCGTCGGACGCACATGGTCCAGATAACGCTGCTGCAACCGGGTCTTCACACCCGCGACGTTCTGCCCGGCCGTGCCTGTGGTGCTGTCCGACATCTCAGTTCTCGATCAGTTCGCCGGTGACCTTGGCGACGCGCGCCTTGGTTCCGTTCTCAAGCGTGCGGAAGCCAACCTTGGTCGGCTTTCCACTTTTAGGGTCGACCAGCTTGAGGTTTGACAGATGGATCGGCGCCTCGCGCTCGACGATCCCGCCCTGCTGCCCCATGCGCTGCTGCTTCTGGTGCCGCTTGACGAGACGCACGCCGCGCACGACGGCGCGCTCCTCGGTCGGGATCACCTGCAGAACCTCGCCGCGGGCGCCGCGCTGCGCTCCGCTGATGACGACGACCTGATCGCCTTTCTTGATGCGCGCGGCCATCACAACACCTCAGGCGCGAGCGAAATGATCTTCATGAACTTGCGCGCACGCAGTTCGCGCACGACAGGCCCGAAGATGCGCGTGCCGATCGGCTCGGACTGCTTGTTGATCAGCACCGCCGCGTTGCGGTCAAAGCGGATGGCGCTCCCGTCCGGACGACGAACGGCGGCCGCGGTCCGAACGATGACCGCCTGATGCACGTCGCCCTTTTTCACCTTGCCGCGCGGAATGGCTTCCTTGACCGACACCACGATCACGTCGCCAACAGACGCCGTCTTGCGCTTGGAG
>CAXUIA010000183.1:2491-2990 GCA_964250835.1 uncultured Acetobacteraceae bacterium
TTGATGCACTGAACACGTCGCGCGCCGGAGTTGTCGGCGACGTCGAGGTTGGTCTCGGGATGGATCATCGACTGTCTCCCGCTCTCACGCCGTCGCCGTATCGGCCGGTGCGCCCGCCTCGCCTAATGCGCCCGTTTCGGCCAATGCGCCCGACTCGAATGGCGCTTCCACCGACGAACTCTCGCGACCGTCGAACGCATCGCCGTTTCGCGTCACCACCGTCCAGGTCTTGCGCTTGCTGATCGGCGCACACTCTTCGATGCGCACGGTGTCGCCGACCCGGCAGGTGTTCGCCTCGTCGTGCGCCGCATACTTCTTTGAGCGACGAATGAACTTCTTATAAAGCGGATGCATGACGCGACGCTCGACGGAGACCGTGACGGTCTTGTCCATCTTGTCGCTGGTGACCCGCCCCGTGAGGATGCGCTTGGGCATCGTACCCTCCTCTCAGGACGTCTTGGTGGTGGTGTGGGCAGCCTGATGCTGCAGCGTCTTGACC
>CAXUIA010000183.1:3000-5414 GCA_964250835.1 uncultured Acetobacteraceae bacterium
TGCAGACCAGTCGCCGCCTGGAAGCGCAGGTTGAACTGCTCGCGCTTGAGCTCAAGCAGCAACGCCGACAGCTCGTCCGGCGTTTTGGTCCGCAGCTCGGCCGCATTGTTCTTGGCCGCCATCTCAGGCCTCTCCGACACGCGTGACGAACTTGGTCTTGATCGGCAGCTGCGCCGCGCCGAGCGTCAGCGCTTCGCGCGCCACCTCGGCGGGAACGCCGTCGATCTCGAACATGATCCGACCCGGCTTGACCCGCGCCACCCAGAACTCCGGACTGCCCTTGCCGGACCCCATGCGCACTTCGGCAGGCTTGGTCGAGACCGGCACGTCGGGGAAGATCCGGATCCACACGCGGCCCGCACGCTTCATCGCACGCGTGATGGCACGACGGCTCGCCTCGATCTGACGCGCCGTGATCCGCTCAGGCTCCAGCGCCTTCAGTCCGAACGCGCCGAAATTGAGTATGGTGCCGCCCTTGGCGAGACCATGGATCCGGCCCTTGTGAGCTTTGCGGAATTTCGTCCGCTTGGGAGAAAGCATCGCTGTCGATCCTTAACGCTGCGGCGCTTGCTCGGCGGCGCGCTTGTCCTGCGCCGACGGGTCGTGCGTCAGGATCTCGCCCTTGAAGATCCAGACCTTCACGCCGCACGTTCCGTAAGTCGTCTTGGCCGTCGCGATCCCGAAATCGATATCGGCACGCAACGTGTGCAACGGCACGCGGCCCTCGCGGTAGAACTCGGTGCGCGCGATTTCCGCACCACCAAGCCGCCCTGCGCAATTGATCCGGATGCCCTGAGCACCGAGCCGCATCGCCGACTGGATCGCGCGCTTCATCGCACGGCGGAACGCCACACGGCGCTCGAGCTGCTGGGCGATGTTCTCGGCCACCAGCGTCGCGTCGATCTCGGGCTTGCGTATCTCGACGATGTTCAGCGCGACCTCGGCCTTGGCCATCTTGGCGAGCTCGCGACGGAGCACCTCGATGTCCTGACCTTTCTTGCCGATCACCACGCCCGGGCGCGCGGCATAGATCGTCACCCGCGGCTTCTTGGCCGGACGCTCGATGACCACGCGCGATACGCCGGCACCGGACAGACGCTTGCGGAGATGCGTGCGCAGCGCGAGATCGCTCAGCAGCAGCTTCGAATAGTCGTTATCCGCATACCAGCGGCTGTCCCAGGTTCGGTTGATGCCGACCCGGAAGCCGATCGGATTGACCTTGTGTCCCATATCAGGCGGCCTTCTCTTTCTCGGCGTCGGGCGCCTCGGCGACGACGATCTTCAAGTGACTGAACCACTTCTCGATCCGCGACGCCTTGCCGCGCCCGCGCGCATGAAAGCGGCGCATCACGATCGACTTGCCGACCTCCGCGCGCGTGACCACCAGACGGTCGACATCGAGCTGGTGATTGTTCTCGGCGTTGGCGATGGCGCTCTCGAGCGCCTTGCGGACGGAATGCGCGATCCGGCGCTTGCTGAACGTCAGACGCGCCACCGCCTGTCCCGCCGGCACGTTTCGTATTGTCTGTGCCACCAGGTTCAGCTTGCGCGGACTGACGCGCAGGTTGCTCAGGATCGCCTGCGCCTCATGGTCGGCAATGGATCGCGGATGCTTGGGCTTGCTCATGTCAGCCGCGCTTCGCTTTCTTGTCCGACGAGTGGCTGGTGAAGGTGCGGGTTGGCGAGAACTCGCCGAACTTGTGCCCAACCATGTTCTCGTTGACCTGCACAGGCAGGAACTTATGGCCGTTATAGACCCCGAACGTGAGTCCCACGAATTGCGGCAGGATCGTCGAGCGGCGCGACCAGATCTTGATGATCTCGTTGCGGCCCGACGCGCGCGCGCGGTCGGCCTTGTTCAACATATACCCGTCCACGAACGGGCCTTTCCAGACGGAGCGTGCCATCGTCTCCCTCGCCTACTTGCCGGTCTTGCGACGGCGGATGATCAGGCTGTCCGTCCGCTTGTTGACGCGCGTCTTGTAGCCCTTGGTCGGAACGCCCCAAGGCGTCACCGGATGACGGCCGCCGGACGTACGCCCCTCGCCGCCGCCGTGCGGATGGTCGACCGGGTTCATCACCACGCCGCGATTGTGCGGCTTCCAGCCCATCCAGCGCGAGCGTCCCGCCTTGCCGATGTGCTGGTTCATGTTGTCCGGGTTGGAGACCGCGCCGATGCTGCCCGCAGGACCCTGGGGCCCTTGTGCGCCGGGCGCCCCGTTTGTGCCATTCGTTCCATTCGTGCCGGCCGTACCCTGGGGGCCCTGCGGACCCTGAGGGCCCATGCTGGTCACAGTGACGTTCAGGCTGGCTGCATGGCCCGTCTGGTCGTTCTCCTTGCTATCGAGCAGCAGGTTGCCAGAGGCAGACGTCAGTGCGATGCCGTAGTTGCTGGAAGGCGCCGTCACCCAGCC
>CAXUIA010000184.1:0-5357 GCA_964250835.1 uncultured Acetobacteraceae bacterium
ATCCTGCAGGTCGCGCAGCAAATCCAGCGGGTCCGCATACGAAAGGCGGATCAGCTCGCCGTCCGCCACCGGCAGCGCAAATCCCGCACGCTGCAGCAGCCCCGCGCAGTCGCGCAGCTCCGGAAATGGCGAAACACGGGGCGAAGCCCCGCCACGCAGCATCTCTTCGGCCTCCAGCAACGCGCGTCGCAATGGCCCGCCAGTATCCAGCACCGGCAGACTCGCCAAAAACAAGCCGTCCGGCTTGAGCGCGCGACGAAGCTGGATCAGCACGCCCGGCAGGTCGTTGATCCAGTGCAGCGAAAGGCTCGCGACGATGAGGTCGAAGCTTGCCGGCGCGAACGGCAGCTGCTCCTCGTCGGCCATCACGGGGCAGGCACCCGCCCGCCGCGCCATCGGCGCGGACAGGTCAACGCTCACCGCAAAGATGCCGCGCGCCACCAGGCGAGGTGCCACGAACCCGCGTCCGCCCACGTCCAGCGCGGTTCCAAATGACCGCGTCACGTCGTCGAGCCGGTCCAAAAGCCGGTCCGCAGCCTCCCCAAGCACGGCCGACACACGTTCGACCCGCGCCGCTGCCCGGCTGCGATGGGCCTGCACGGCCATACGATCGAAGGGCGCGGTATCGCTCACACCCGCCGATGTGCGCAGGCCGCACCGCATTGCCAAGCACCTCCAAACACCGTTACGATGTCATCATGAAACTCGGGTGGCTCGCACGCCGGATAGGGCAGGGGGCGATAGACCTCATCCTGCCCGCGCACTGTCCCGCCTGCGACGAAATCGTCGCGGCCGACGGCCAGCTCTGCGCCGCCTGCTTTCGCGAAGCCGTATTCGTCGTCGATCCAAGCTGCCGCCGCTGTGCAGCACCCTTCGCCAGCGCAGGCTACGCGGGCCTTGCATGGTGCTGCCAGTCCTGCCTCGACCAACCGCCGCCCTGGGATGGCGCCCGCGCCGCCTTTGTCTATGACGCGTTCTCGCGGCGTCTCATCTTGCCGCTGAAATACGCGGACCGCACCGAGAACGCGCGCCCGCTCGGCACCCACATGGCGCGCGCCGGCGCGGACCTGCTCGCCCAAGCCGACTACGTTATACCGGTGCCGCTGCACCGTGCCCGCCTGCGCAGCCGCCGCTACAACCAGGCCGTCCTGCTCGCCCGCGCCGCACTGCGTGACCGTCCTGGCCCCCGGCTGCTGCCGGACGCTCTGATCCGTCACCGCGCGACGTCGCCGCTCGCCACCCGATCGGCGGCCGAACGCCGCGCCGAGCTTCACGACGCGATCTCGGTCCGCACCAACCGGCCCCAACTCCAAGGCGCCCGTGTTGTCTTGATTGACGACGTTCTCACCACCGGTTCAACAGCAAGCGCCTGCACGATCGCTCTCAAGCAGGCCGGCGCCGCCTCGGTGGCACTTCTCGTCGCCGCGCGCACAGCCCCCCGTGCTTAGTCACGCGGTCCGGAGGCGCAGGCCCCGCCTTGGTCAGGGGCAGAGCCCCTGGTCCACCCTTGTCTTGCTTCCTTTGAGGACGATCTCCACAGATCGAATTTGTTATCACGTTCAGAGGTCGAGCCGGCATGTCGAACGTTGAAATCTACACGCAGCCCGGTTGCCCTTATTGCTCCCGCGCCCTGCGGCTGCTGGCCGACAAGGGCGTGCCCGTGACCGAGATCGACGCCCGCCACGGAACAGAGGCGCGTCAGGACGCCCAGCGCCGCTCCGGCGGCCGCACCACGATGCCGCAGATCTTCATCAACGGCCGTCATGTCGGTGGCTGCGACGATCTCGTGGCGCTCGAACGCAAGGGTGATCTCGACGGGCTGCTGCGCGCGGCCTAGCCCCGGATGATCTGCTACAGGCTGCGTTGCGACGGCTCCCACGGCTTCGAAGCGTGGTTCAGGAGCGGCGCCGACTTCGACCGGCAGGCCGCTCTCGGTCTCCTGGCGTGCCCCGCGTGCGGCAGTGTCGCCGTTGAACGCGCGCTCATGGCGCCGGCGATCCATGGCCGCGGCAAACGCGAACCAACCGAGCCCGCGCTTCCCGGTTCTGCAGTCCAGGGCGAGGTGATCGAACCCTCCCGCATGCCCGCCGCCGCGGCGGGCGGCGAAATCCCGGCCGCCCTGCGCGCGCTGTTCACGCGGATGCGCGACGAGGTCGAACGCCACTGCGACGACGTTGGCGCCGACTTCGCCGATCAGGCGCTGCGCATGCATCGCGGCGAGATGGAGAAGCGCGGAATTTATGGCGAAACCACCGAGGTCGAGCGCGAGATCCTCGCCGATGAGGGCGTCGAGATCGCCCGTATTCCCTGGATCAAGCGAGCCGACGGGTGAGGCGCGCGTTTCTTGCGGGCCTCCTCTATGCGTCTCACCTCACCGCCTCAGCCGCCGAGCCGCCGTCGCCGGCCGGCCGTTGGCTGACCGAGGACAGGGGCGGCGTGATCGAGATCGCGCCCTGCGGTGACGCGCTGTGCGGGCGCATCATCGGCATGAAATACACCGGCGCCATGCCGACCGACCACTGGCATCGTCCACAGTGCGGGCTCGGCCTGCTTTATGGCCTCAAGCCGGGCGAGACCTCCTGGAATGGCAAGGTGCTCGACCCGAAAGGCGGCACCCTTTACGCCGCTCGCGTGACCATTCCCGATCCCGCAACGCTGAAGCTGCGCGGCTACGTGGGTCTGGAGCTTTTCGGGCAGACCGTCACCTGGACCCGCTACACCGGCGGCCCGATCGGCAGCGCTTGCCACATGCCCGATTAGACCCGCGCAACTCCCACGTTGTGGGCGGGCGGAGCTTGGGCGTATGTGACGCCGCCATGAAGGACCACCCGGCGCCGCGTCTGATCGTGATGAAGTTCGGCGGCACCTCGGTCGCCGACATCGCGCGCATCCAGGCCGCCGCAGGCCGCGTCGCCGCCCAGGTCGAGCGTGGCGACAAGGTCGCGGTCGTCGTCTCCGCCATGGCCGGCGTCACCAATCAGCTCGTCGGCTGGTGCGAGCAGCTCGCTCCGCTGCATGACGCACGCGAATACGACCAGGTGGTCGCGACCGGCGAGCAGGTCACGTCGGGATTGCTGGCCATCGCCTTGCAGGAGCGCGGCATCGAAGCCCGCTCGTGGCTCGGCTGGCAGGTTCCGGTCCGCACCGACGAGGCGCACGGCCGCGCGCGCATCACCGGCATCGACGCTGGCCAGATCCGGCGCGCAATGGCGAGCGGTGAGGTCGCCGTCCTCGCCGGATTTCAGGGGCTCGGCCCGGACGGACGCGTCACCACGCTCGGACGCGGCGGCTCCGACACGTCGGCCGTCGCACTCGCGGCCGCCCTCGGCGCCGACCGCTGCGACATCTACACCGACGTCGACGGCGTCTACACGACCGACCCGCGTATCGTCCCCAAGGCCCGCAAGCTCGACAAGATCGCCTATGAGGAGATGCTGGAGCTCGCGTCCGTCGGTGCAAAGGTCCTGCAGACCCGAAGCGTCGAGCTCGCGATGAAGGAGCGCGTCCGGGTCCAGGTGCTATCGAGCTTTGCCGACACCCCGCACGACATCAACGGCACCCTGGTGGTGGACGAGGACGAGATCATGGAAAAGGAAATCGTCGCCGGCATCGCCTACTCGCGCGACGAGGCCAAGGTCACCGTCCGGCGCGTGCCGGACCGTCCCGGCATCGCGGCCGCGATCTTCGGCCCGCTCGCCGACGCCAGCGTCAACGTCGACATGATCGTCCAAAGCACCGGCTCGGACGGCACCACCGACATGACGTTCACCGTTGGCACCGCAGATCTGCCGCGCACGGTAGCCGTTCTCCAATCCGTGAGCCACGAGATCCGCTACGGCGAACTCCTGACCGATCCCGACGTCGCCAAGATCAGCGTCGTGGGTGTCGGCATGCGCAGCCACGCGGGCGTCGCCAGCACGATGTTCAAGACGCTGTCGGACAAGTCGATCAACATCCAGGTCATTTCGACCAGCGAGATCAAGGTCAGCGTTCTGATCGGTGTGGAGTATACCGAACTCGCGGTGCGCGCCCTGCACGCCGCCTACGGTCTGGATCAGCGGTGATGCCCATGGACGTGCCCCTCGAACTGCCGGAGCTTCGGCCCGGTCACGCCTCGAGCGTGCTCCCCGATGACCGCGCTCCACGCGATCTGCTCGCCCGCGCTGCTCTCGACCGGCTCTGGCAGCGCGGCACCGCGTTCCTCGGCACACCGACCGCGATCATGGGCGGCGCCATGAGCTGGGTCTCCGATCGCCACCTGGTTTCGGCGATCAGCAACGCCGGCGGCTTCGGCGTGATCGCCTGCGGCTCGATGCCGCCCGAACTGCTCGCGGCCGAGATCGCCGGCACCCAGGGCCTGACCGACAAGCCGTTCGGCGTCAACCTGATCACCATGCACCCGCGACTGCCCGACCTGATCCGGATATGCCTGGAGGCGGGCGTCGGCCACATCGTGCTGGCCGGCGGCATCCCGCCCGGCTACGCCGTCCGCGCGGTCAAGGATGGCGGCGCCAAGCTGATCTCCTTCGCGCCCGCCCTCGTGCTCGCCCGTCGCATGGTTCGCTCGGGCGTCGACGCGCTCATCATCGAGGGCTCAGAGGCGGGCGGCCACATCGGTCCCGTTTCGCTCACCGTGCTCGCCCAGGAAATCCTGCCCCACGTCTCGGAGGTGCCGATCTTCGTCGCCGGCGGCCTCGGCCCCGGCGCCGCCCGCCATGGCCGGCTCGCAATGGGCGCCGCCGGCGCTCAGCTCGGCACGCGCTTCGCCGCCTCCACCGAAAGCATCGCGCACCCCGCCTTCAAGCAGGCTTTTGTTCGCGCCAACGCCCGCGACGCGCTTCCAACCGTCCAGCTCGACGACCGCTTCCCGGTCATCCCCGTTCGCGGCCTCGTCAACAACGGCACCACCATCTATCGCCGCCATCAGCTGGATATCATCCGGCAGTTCACCGAGGGCACGCTGACCAAGGAGGCGGCCCAGCTCGCGATCGAACATTTCTGGGCCGGCGCGCTCCGTCGCGCGGTCATCGAGGGCGACGTCGAGAACGGCTCCGTCATGGCCGGCCAGTCGGTCGGCATGGTGCGGTCGATCCAGCCCACGGCCGAAATCATCGAGGAGCTCGTCGAGCAGGCCGTCGCCGCCATCGCCGCCCGCGGAGTGCTCGCCTGAAAGCGTCGGTACTCGCAGCCCTTATCCTGGCTCAGGCCGGCCCTAACGGCTCCGGCCTCGCCCCAGGTGCCGCATCCGGCGCCGGCACAGGACTGGCTCCCGGAGCTGGCGGCCTCGCCCCACCGCCGCCCGTCGTCACACCAGCGCTGCCGCCGATGCAATTGCCGCTGCCGCTCCAGTACACTCC
>CAXUIA010000185.1:0-2051 GCA_964250835.1 uncultured Acetobacteraceae bacterium
CCTTCGTGGCACGCGCCGGTCATGAGGGAGCGGAGTGGAACGCGGATGCGCTTGGTCCGACCAAGCGGCCGCTGTCGGGCCGGCTGATCCGCCGGCTTGCCGGACTGTGGTCGCCGGGCGCCGCCCTGCAATATGCGGCGGGCAAGCACTATCCCGGCGAGCAGCTTCCGCGCTGGGCGATCCACGCACATTGGCGCGTTGATGGCGAACCGGTCTGGCGTGATCCGGCGCTGCTCGCCGCCGACGAGCATCACGAGGCGATCGACGAGACGGATGCGGAACGTTTCGCGTCGTCGCTTGCCGAGCGGCTCGGGGTTTTGCCGTCGCGCGTCCTGCCGGCTTATGAGGACGTGCACTACGCGCTCTGGCGGGAAAACCGGCTGCCTGCGAACGTGCTGGCAGAAGACAACCATCTTCGTGACCCGCTTGCCCGTGCGCGGCTCGCACGTGTTCTGGAGCACGGACTGAACCGGCCGGTGGGCAGCGTGCTGCCGCTCCGCCACGACGATGGGCGCTGGGTGAGCGGACGCTGGCTGCTGCGTTCGGACCTGCTGTTCCTGGTGCCTGGGGACAGCTCGATCGGATTTCGGCTGCCGTTGGAGAGCCTGCCTTGGGCCGAGGAGGTTGAGCCCACGTTCGAGCCGGACCCGTTTGCGCCGCGCCAGGCCTTTCTCCGCGGGATGCGGCCGGCGCCCGCGGAGATCCATCGGCCGGACCGGCCGCTCGTCGTTGGGCGTCCGGAGCCCGACCTGGTGCGGACCGCGCTGACGGTTGAGGTGCGGGACGGCAAGCTGCACGTGTTCATCCCACCGTTGACGACGGCCGAGGCTTGGCTTGACCTGGCCGCCGCGGTTGAGCAGACCGCTGCGAGGCTGGGCCGGCCGGTCATTCTTGAAGGCTACCTGCCGCCGCGGGATCCTCGTCTGCACACGTTTTCGGTTACGCCCGATCCCGGCGTGATCGAGGTCAACGTCCATCCGGCGCACGATTTTCACGCGCTGGTCGCGCGCACCGAGCAGCTTTACGAAGCGGCAGCGGCCGAAGGATTGGCTGCCGAGAAGTTCATGCTCGATGGGCGGCATATCGGCACCGGCGGGGGCAACCATGTCGTGCTTGGCGCGGCCGCACCCGAGAACAGTCCGTTTCTGCGCCGGCCCGACCTGCTGCGCTCGCTGCTCGGCTTCTGGCACAATCATCCGAGCCTGTCGTATCTGTTCAGCGGGCTGTTCATCGGCCCCACCAGCCAGCACCCGCGGGTCGACGAGGCGCGCGATGACGCGATTGCCGAGCTGGAGATCGCGTTCGGCGAGCTGGACGCTGCCCGCGCAGCGCCGCCCTGGCTGGTCGACCGACTGTTCCGAAACATACTCGCCGATGTGAGCGGGAACACGCACCGGACCGAGTTCTGCATCGACAAGCTGTATGCGCCGGAAGGCCCGTCCGGACGGCTCGGCCTGGTCGAGTGCAGGTCCTTCGAAATGCCGCCAGACGCGCGCATGTCCGCGGCGCAGATGCTTCTGGTCCGGGCGGCCGTTGCGGCGTTCTGGGAGCGGCCTTACGCGCGACGGCTGGTTCGCTGGGGCAGCCGTCTGCACGATGATTTCATGCTGCCGCACTATGTGGAGCAGGATTTTCGCGACGCAGTGGACGAACTCAGGTCATTGGGCGCGCCGCTCGATCCCGACTGGTTCGCGCCGCACCTCGCGTTCCGGTTCCCCGTTGTCGGCGAGGTGAGCCTGCATGGGGTTGGTCTCGAAGTGCGCCATGCGCTCGAACCCTGGCATGTGCTGGGCGAGGTTCCGGGTCTTGGCGGGACGGTGCGTTATGTGGACAGCGCGGTTGAGCGGCTTCAAGTCCGGGTGAGCGGGTATACACCCGATCGTTTCACCCTTGCGGCCAACGGACGAGCCGTGCCTCTGTCGGCGACCGAACGTGGGGGCGAGTTCGTGGGCGGTGTTCGCTTCAAGGCGTGGTCTCCGGCGATGTCGCTGCATCCCACGATCCCGGCGCAGACGCCTGTTGTTGTCGAACTCTACGACAACTGGACCGGG
>CAXUIA010000185.1:2061-5346 GCA_964250835.1 uncultured Acetobacteraceae bacterium
GTAGCCTGGGCGGCGTCAGCCACCATGCGGCGCACACGGGCGGGCGGAATTACGAGACGTTTCCGGTCAACGCGGGGGAGGCGGAGGCGCGCCGGCGGGCTCGGTTCTTTGCGTTCGGGCACAGGACGGGGTCAACGCCGCCGCCGCGGGTTTCGGTCGGGCTGGAGCTGCCGCGGACTCTGGATCTTCGGCGGCGTGGTTAGAGGGTGGGGCTCTGCCCCAAGCCCCGCCGAAGGCAGCGCCCCCGGACCCGCGTTACACATGGGGTCTGGAGCTGCTCGCCCCAGCGGGTTTCAGGGGCAGCGCCCCTGGTCGTCCGACGAGATGGTGGACGGCAATGGCCGCACGCGCC
Source organism: uncultured Acetobacteraceae bacterium (assembly GCA_964250835.1). GTDB lineage: Bacteria > Pseudomonadota > Alphaproteobacteria > Acetobacterales > Acetobacteraceae > CAXTPV01. The sequence goes on from CAXUIA010000185.1 coordinate 2,414, forward strand.
CGCACTGGCGCGGGATTGCCGAGCGCGCGTTCACTCTCGGCTTTGATGGGCTGCGCGAGCGGGCCCGTCTGCTCGAGCGTGCCGCGACCGAGGAGGGTGTCGCGAGCCTGCTCGGCCACGACCGGGCCGCGTGGCGCTGCGATCCGATCCCGCTGCCGCTGCCGCACGATGAGTTCGCGGGATTGGCGCGCGGGCTCGCGCAGCGGGCGGACGTCATCGAGCTCATGCTGCGCGACCTCTACGGTCCGCAGACGCTGCTTGATCGTGGGATCATTCCACCCCTCCTGGTGTATGGCGCACCGGGATTTCTCCGCGCGGCGCGGGGGGTTCCGGAGCGGCAGAGACGGCTGCACCTGTATGCCGCCGATCTGATCCGTGGTCCGGACGGCGCCTGGCGCGTGCTTGCCGACCGCTGCGCAAAGCCCGGCGGGCTTGCCTATGCGCTGGAAAACCGGCGTCTGCTTTGGCGGATCGCGCCTGAACTGTTCCACCATGACGTTGAGCCGCTCGATCCGTTTTTTGAGGACTGGCGCGCTGCCCTGCGTCGTGTCTGCGCGGGTCCGTTTGCAAGCGAGGAGCCGGGCGTGGCGGTGCTCACCGAGGGCCATCGCGATCCCGCCTGGTTCGAGCACGTCGTGCTGGCGCGTGAACTTGGCGCTGATCTCGTGCAGGGCGGCGACCTGACGATACGCGGAGGCAGGCTTTGCCTGAAGACGCTGCGCGGGCTCAAGCGGATCGACGTGCTGCTCAATCGGCAGCACGTTGCGATGCTCGATCCGCTGGAACTGGACTGGCATGCGAGCGCGGGCGTCCCGGGCCTGCTGTCGGCTTGGCGGGACGGCCGCGTGGCACTCCTGAACGATCCCGGCGCTGGTCTGGCGGAGCAGCCGGGGCTTGCCGCCTTTCTGCCCGCGGTAGCCGAGGTCCTGGCGGGTGACACGCTGACTTTGCCGTCGGTCGAGACGCTCTGGCTGGGTCATGAGACGTCGCGCGACCGTGTCGCTTTGGACCCGGAGGGCTGGCTGGTGGGTGCGGCGACTGATGCGGGCGTGCCTGCGGTGGCGCCGGCGCGTCTTTCGGCGCGGGCCCAAGGCAGACTTTGGACGCAGATCGAACGCAAGCCGTGGCAGTTCACGGCTTCGGCCGATCTTGCGGGCTCGGTGTGTCCCACCGTGGAGCCGACGCGGCTGGAGGCGCGTCGTGTGGTCTTGCGGCTGTTCCTTGTGCACGATGGCGAGGGTTGGTCAGCATTTCGCGGCGGGCTTGGCCGGGTCGTGGCGGATGACGTGCCGATCGGCGCCAGCTTGCCCAACGAGGGTGTCGCCAAGGACGTTTTCGTGCTCACCGGCGCCGAGCCGATGCCTCGACGCTGGTCGCAGGCCCCGCTGCCGCTGGCGAGCGCCGTGCCGCTTGCGGTGCGGCGAACCGAGGGTGACGTGCCGGCACGCGTTGCCGAGGAGTTCTTCCGGCTGGGTCGCCAGCTCGAGATGTTCGAGACGAGTGCTCGGCTGATCCGGATGTTGGCGCTTCGGCTGACGCGTTTCATCAACCGTCCACGCGAGCTGGTTGAGCTGCGCATCCTTGCCGCTTGCCTGGCGCCACTGCGACTGTTGCCGTCCGACCTGCTGATCGATCCCGCGGCTCCCGGCCTTTCTCATGCGCTGGTGAGGCTTGCGCTGAGCGGAAGTCCACTTGCCGAAGCGGCGCGCGACCTGCACGGGCAGGTGGACCAGCTCCGCGACCGTTTGACGAACGAGATGCACTTCATCGTCACCCAGCATCTGGGTGATGTCATGGGCGCGTTCGTGGGCGGGCCTCACAAGGGCTTTACCGATAACGGGTCGCTGGTGGCGCCCAGTCTCGATGACCTGACGCAGGTCACCGGGCGCATGGTGGGCGCGGCCGCGACGCTGGCAGGGTTCGTGGCCGAGACGATGGTGCGCGGCGGCGGACGGCTGTTCCTTGAACTGGGGCTGAGGCTGCGTCGTGCCGAGACGGTCACGACCGAGTTGCGCGCCTGTCTCGGGCCGCCCGCCTCCTTGCCGCTTCGGGCGGGGCTGCAGGGTCCGGATTTGGAGGTCGGCTTGGCGCTGGCGCTCGAACTGCGCGACAGCGCGATCACCTATCGGCAGCGGTATCTTTCTCGAGTCGAGGCGGCGCCGGTTTTGGACCTTGTTCTTGCCGATCACGCCAATCCGAGGTCGCTGGGCAGTCAACTCGATGCGGTGTGCGATCTGCTTCGCCGGCTCGGCGAGCCGGGGGATGAGCGTCTGGCGGATGCCGAGCAGCTCGCATCCGCGAACCGCGCGAACGTGGGGCGGATCCTGACGGGAGATGCGGTCGCGTTGGCGCACGCGCTGCCGGAGCGTCTGACGGAGCTTGAGGCGGGGATCGTTGCTCTGCGACAGGCGGTGGGACGTCGTTACATCGACGTGTTGCCGGAGATGCAGACGCTTCGACAATGATCTATCGTGTCCGGCACGTCACGACATATGAGTATGGCAGCAAGGTCGAGCTCGGCTCGCACCTGGCCCACCTGCTGCCACGAACGCTTGCCACGCAGCGCGTGCTGTTGAGCGGTTTGGAGGTTGAACCGAGCTGCGCCTATCGCAGCGAGCAGGTCGATCATTTCGGCAACCGGATTGCCTGGCTCACGGTGGAACAAGCGCATACGCGTTTCGAGGTGCGAGCGGCCTCACGCGTCCATGTGGCGCCGGCGTCGATGCCACCGGACGACGCGACGCCGGACTGGCGAGCTTTGGCGGACGCGGTTCGACGGGGCGCGCCAGGCTGTTGGCAGGCGGCGGAGTTCGTCGTGCCGAGCCCGCTTCTGCCGGTTTCTGAACCGGCGGCGGCCTACGCGCGCGAGAGTTTCGCGCCGGGTGTGCCGGTCTTCGCCGGTCTGCGAGACCTGAACCGCCGGATCAACCGAG
>CAXUIA010000186.1:0-353 GCA_964250835.1 uncultured Acetobacteraceae bacterium
ACACTGCGGTGCCGGCACCCGCCGGATCGGCATCCGCTCCTGCGCCACCAGGAACGCCGCCCGCTCCCCGTCGCGCGCCACCACGCCGCGAACGCTGCGCCCGTCGACGTCGGGACCGGCTTGGTGCAGCCCATCGTGCAGCAACGGCCGCAGCCGCTTGTGCAGCGCGATCCACCCCGCGAGCTCAAGCCTCTCATCCTCGCTCAAGCTCAGCGGGTTGAGCTCGACGCCAAGGTGGCAGAACAGCGCCACTGCGGCACGGAACCCGATCGTATGAACCCGACCCGTCTGATGGTTCGGGCTCGCCGACACGTGCGCCCCGATCAGCTCGGGCGGCAGCAGCCGTCCCAGCC
>CAXUIA010000186.1:363-921 GCA_964250835.1 uncultured Acetobacteraceae bacterium
GCTGGAGCGACAGCCGCTCGAGCGCGTCCGTGCAGTCGGACGCCCACACGCGATGCGTCCGCGCCAGCACACCGTAATCCGCACGACCGCCGCCCGAGGCGCAGCTCTCGATCTCAACCGACGGGTGCGCACGGCGCAACCGGTCCATCAGCCCCCATGTCGCCAGCACGTGCCGGCGATAGGCCGGTCGCCCCTCGGCATCGCCCGCCGCGATCAGGTCGCGGTTCATGTCCCACTTCAGCGCCGAAATCGGATGGTCCCGAAGCAGCACGTCGAGATCGGCAAAGATACGATCCGCGATCTCCGCCCGCCCCAGATCCAGCACCAGTTGGCGCCGCCCGGTCAGCAGCGGACGTCCTTGCGTGTGCAGCACACCAGCCGGAAACGTCCGGTAAAGATCACTGTCCGGATTGACCATCTCCGGCTCGACCCACAGCCCGAACTGCATCCCGAGCTCGCGCACATGCGCGATCAGCGGTCCGAGACCATCCGGGTATTTCCGCCTGTCGGTTTGCCAGTCGCCGAGCCCCGCCCGCTCATGATCGCGCGCCTTCATCC
>CAXUIA010000186.1:931-5259 GCA_964250835.1 uncultured Acetobacteraceae bacterium
CCCGAGCGACGCTGCCGCATCCGCCTGGCGCATCAGCCGCGGCACGTCGTGATCGAAGTAGTTCCCTTCCCAGGTATTCAGCGTCACCGGCCTCACCGTCGCGGCTTGCGGCCACGCCACGACGCTGCGCCGCACATGCGCATGCGTCGCCCGTGACAGGCCAGCCAAGCCTTTGGCCGAGTAAGCCGCATGCGCCACCGGCGTCTCCAGCGTCTCGCCCGTCGCCAGCCTGACCTCGCCCGGATGCAGCAGCTCGCCCGTCGAAATCAGGACCGAACCGTCCTCCAGCACCTCGGCGCTCGTGGAATGATTGCCGCTCCACCCGAGATGCACCGCCCAAACCTCGCCTCGATCCTCGTCAAAGCCAGCCGTGCCCGCCAGCAGCGCCGGATGCCGGTCATGCGAGGTCCGGCCGCGACGGTTCTCGACCGTGAACCGCCCGGTCTCGATCGGCACGCGCCGCTCGGAAAACTCGCGCCCCCAATGCCCATCGAACGACACCAGAGTGTCGGCCGCCGCCGGCAGCAGGAAGCATCCAGCCGCCAGGTGCACGACCTCCAGCACCTCCGACCCGTCATTGCGGAGTGCTGTCCGCATCGTCAGCACGTCGCCGCCCGCATGCAGATCCAAACGGATCGTGAGCCCAAGCGCTGCCACGCCGTCCGTCGCCCGCACCACCAGCCCGTCCGGCGCGCGCTCGACCGAACACGACCCGAAGGATGCCGTCCAGTCCCGCCCGGCGCGATGCGCCAGCAATCCCGGCGACCGCATCGCGCTCTGCCCAGCCGTCGGCAGCAATGTAGCTTCCGCATAGTCCTCGTCCGGCCCGTTGCGTCGTATGCCGCGCACGCGCGCGCCCTCGACCTCGCCGACCTCCGCGGGCAGACGCCGTCCCCAGTGCACGATCTCCGGCAGCCCACCGTCGCGTTCCAGCAGGAGGAGCGTGCACGCAAGTCCGTCCAGACGATGGATCATTCCTTCACTCCACCCAGCGTCAGTCCCGACACGAAATGCCGCTGCATGACGAAGAACAGCGCCACCGACGGCAGTGCGGCGATGATCGCGCCCGCCGACATCAACTGCCACGACGCGAGCCACATCCCCTTGAGCGCCTGCAATCCGGCCGTAATCGGCCGCGCATTGTCCGATTGCACCAGCACGAGCGCCCAGAAATAGTCGTTCCAGATGAACGTGAACTCGAGCACCGCGAGTGCCGCCAGCGCCGGCCGCACCAGCGGCAGCACGATCTCGCCGAACACCCGCAACTCGGACGCCCCATCCATACGCGCCGCATCGATCAGCGCGTCGGGCAGCTCACGCACGAAGTTGCGCATGAACAGCGTGCAAAACCCGGTCTGGAATGCCGAATGAAACACGATCAATGCCCAAACCGTATTGTAGAGCGGAAAGACCGTCGTCATCAGCGTGCGTACCGGGATCATCAGGACCTGAAACGGCACGAAATTGCCTGCGATAAAGATCGCGAGCAGCACGTTGTTACCGCGAAACCGGTATTTGGCGAGCGCAAACCCCGCCAGCGTCGACAGCACCAGGGTCAGCAACACCGCCGGCAAGGTGATCCGCACGCTGTTGAACAGATACTCTCCCATCGGCGAGCGCGTGAAGACGTCGGCGTAGTTGCCGATCAGCCGTGTGCCGTGCGGCCAGCCCCAAAAGTTCCCACGCGCCAGATCTTCCGCCGACCTGATCGACGTCAGCATGATCGCCAGCAGCGGCAGCAGCCACACGAACAGGCTCACCGGCAGCGCCACCTGGTAGAGCAGCCGTGCCGGACGCGACGCGCGCTGGATGGGTGCCGGAAACATCAGGCCCGCTCCCGGCGCAGCATGGAAACCAGAAAGAACGCGATGTAGACGTCCATGATCAGGAACAGCACCACCGCGACCGCCGCCCCGTAGCCGTAGCGGAACGACAGGAACGTCTGCTCGTACATGTAGTAGGCAAGCACCGTCGAGCTGTCGAACGGCCCGCCACGGGTCATGATCGACACCAGGTCGAACGACCGCAGCGCGCCCACCACCGACACCACAACCGCGATGAACGTCGCCGGCCGAAGCTGCGGAATGATGATCCAGCGCAGCATACGCCAGCCGCGCGCCCCATCCATCCGCGCCGCCTCCACCACCTCCTGCGAGACCGCGGTCAGCCCCGTCAGATAGAGGATCATGCAGTAGGCCGTCTGCGGCCAAAGCCCGGCCGCGATGATCCCGAACGTCGCATAGTGCGAATTGCCCAGCAGCGACACGCTGCCCAATCCCACTCCGCGCAGGATGGCGTCGAGCAGCCCGAAGTCGCTGTTGAAAAACCACGAGAAAACCAGGCCCACCACGACCTGGCTGATCACGAACGGGAAAAAGAACATCGACTTGTAGAACCTGATCCCCGCCACCGTCTGGTTGAGGAACAGAGCGATCGCGAGTCCCATCACCGGGGCGGCCATAAAGGCCACGAGCCAATAGAAATTGTTCAGCACCGCCGTGTAGAACACCTCGTCGCCGAACAGCTCGACATAGTTGCCGATCCCGATCCAGCGCATCGGGTGCACGCCGTCCCAATCGTGCAGGCTGATCCAGATGCTGTCGGCAATCGGCCAAAGCACGAAGACCGAAAAGAACAGCGCGGCCGGTGCAATGAACCACAACGGCGCCAGACTGGCCCGCCGGCGGCGCGGCACCGCCCGCATCGCTGGCAGGCTTACGGCTGTCGCACTCGTCGACATCGGTCAATCCACGCTGTAGATCCTTTTTCGAGCGCGCTCGATGTTGTTGAGCACGCGGTCCTCATGATCGGGCTCGACCATGAACTCCGCAAAGCCCTTCATCGCGATCGTCGCCAGATCCTCGCTCGTGTCACGGTCCATGAACTGAGCATGATCAGGCGTCGAGGCGAGCAACGTCCGTCCTGCCACCAGAAACTTGTCCGCTCCCACCGTCGACGCGCTGTTGATCGGGATCTGATGCTCGACCTGGTTGATCAACGTCTGCGTGTCAGGCTGCATGACAAAGGCGAGGAAAGCCTGCGCGTCCTTCATGTTGTGCGCGTGCGCCGGGATGCTGATGTCCTCCATCGGCGCATCCTCCGCGTCCTTCACCGATGGATCGAGCGTCGGAAACTTCTGGTAATTGACCTCGGAGGCTTCCGCCGGCGGTATGTTCTGCGTCAGGAAATTCCCGATCAACATGATCGCGCCGCGTCCCTGAAACAGCAGCGACTGGCTTTCCTGGAAGCCGAGTTCCGTCTGGTCGTCGTTGAAGCATTTATCGTCGATCAGCTGCTTCCAGTGCGACATCACGTTCTTGACCTTCGGGTCCAAATAGGACGTGTGCCCGCTCATCAGCTGCATATGAAACGCATACCCGTTCAGACGCAGATCGAGGTAGTCGAACCAGCCCGCAGTCGGCCAAAGATCCTTCGTCCCGATCACGAACGGCGTCAGTCCCGCTTGTCTGATCGTCTTGCAAGCGCCCACCAGGCTGTTCCAGTCGGTGATCGGCGCGACGGCCGCCTTCTTCAGCAGATCGCTGCGCTCATAGAGACCCCACTGATACTCGCTGTAGGGAACGCCGTATTGTTTGCCGTCATTGCTCACCAGATCGACCGCCGTCGAGCCGAACGCCTCCTTCATTGCTGGCGTGAACAGCGGGCTCACATCGGCCATCAGGCCGGGCCGAACGAACTGCCGCAGCCGCTCGCCCGTGTACCAGAGCACCACGTCGGGCGCTTCCGATGTCAGCCAATTGCGGATCGCCTGCTTGTAGCTCTCGTGATCATAGACGTTGTACTGAACGTCCACGCCAGGATGCGCCGCTTCAAACCGTTTCACGACCTCGGCGAAGGCCGCCCGCGGCGCCGGATCGGAGGTGTCCGCGTTGAACACCAGCGTCTCCGCCCGCGCCCCCGCGCCCGCTAGAAGAAACGACAGTCCCAAAGCGACTGCATCTTGGCGCATCATTCTCTCCTCCGTCCCCTCTGCGTGAGACCGGAAAACACTATCGCCCGTTTCTCACGCCGAGGCGAGTGCGTCACCGCGCTCTGCCGGCGTTCGGGAGCGTGCTACCTCACCGCCGTCACGACAAAGGATCTTCGCCATGCGGCGCCGCAGCCTGACCATCCTCATCCTCGCCACCACGTTTGCAGTCCCTTCACTTGCCCAGGATTTCACCACCATGGCGTCAGGCGTCCAGTTCCACGACGAGCAGGTCGGCACCGGTCCCGAGCCGCAGCCCGGCCAGACCGTCACCGTCCAATACACCGGCTGGCTCGACGACGGCGGCAAGCGCGGCAAGAAGTTCGACAGCTCGCGCGAC
>CAXUIA010000187.1:0-3059 GCA_964250835.1 uncultured Acetobacteraceae bacterium
TGCGGTAAAACCGAAGTGCCTCTCCGCGCCGCCTTTGTCGCCGCGATGGCCGGCGTCCAGGGCGCCATCGGCGTCCCGACGACCCTGCTCGCGCGCCAGCATCACCGCACCTTCAGCAACCGCTTCAGCGGCCTCGACATCCGTGTCGAACAGCTATCCAGAATGGTCACCGCCAAAGATGCCGCCCGCGTCAAGGCCGGCCTTGCCGACGGCACCGTCAACATCGTCGTGGGCACTCACGCGCTTCTGTCGAAAGGCATCGAGTTCACCGAATTGGGACTGGTCATCGTCGACGAGGAGCAGCATTTCGGCGTCGCGCACAAAGAGAAACTCAAGGCCCTGCGTGACGACGTCCACGTCCTCACCCTGAGCGCCACGCCGATCCCCCGAACGCTCCAGCTCGCACTCACCGGCGTTCGCGAAATGAGCCTCATCGCGACCCCGCCCGTCGACCGCCTCGCGGTCCGCACCTTTATCACGCCCTATGACGGCGTCATCATCCGCGAGGCCATCCAGCGCGAACGCTTCCGCGGCGGCCAGATCTTCTGCGTCGTCCCAAGGCTCGAAGACCTCGAGCGTATGGGCGAGCGCCTCCGCGAGATCGTTCCCGAAGCCAAGTTCGCCGTCGCCCACGGCCGCTTGGCCCCCACGGAGCTCGAGCGCGTCATGACCGAGTTCGGCGAAGGCAAGTACGACATCTTGCTGTCCACCAACATCGTCGAATCCGGTCTCGACATGCCGGCCGTCAACACGCTCATCATCCACCGCGCCGACATGTTCGGCTTGGGCCAGCTCTATCAGCTCCGCGGCCGCGTCGGTCGCGGCAAGCAGCGCGGCTACGCCTACCTGACCTGGCCCCAAAACCACCGTCTGTCGGCGGCGGCCGAAAAGCGCCTCGACATCATGCAAACCCTCGACAATCTCGGCGCCGGCTTCACGCTCGCCAGCCACGATCTCGACCTGCGCGGCGCCGGCAACCTCCTCGGCGACGAACAGTCCGGCCACATCAAGGAAGTCGGCATCGAGCTCTACCAGCAGATGCTCGAAGACGCCGTCGCCGAACTCCGCATGGCCAAAGGCCGCAAGCGAGTCGAAGACACTGACTGGACTCCTCAGATCGCCCTGGGCCTCCCCGTCCTCATTCCCGACACCTACGTCCGCGACCTCCCTGTCCGTCTAGGTCTGTATCGTCGCATAGGCTCGCTAACCAACGACGAAGAAACCGGCGCCATGGCCGCCGAACTCGTCGACCGCTTCGGCCAGCTCCCCGACGAGGTTCAGAACCTCCTCGACGTCGTCACCCTCAAGCGTCTCTGCAAACAAGCCGGCGTCGAAAAGCTCGAAGCCGGCCCAAAAGGCATGGTCGTCCAGTTCCGTCGCAACAAGTTCCGCAACCCCGCCGGCCTCGTCGCCTGGATGGCCACCAAGCGCTCGAAAGATCCAAACAAGGATCTGGGCGAAATGCGACTACGCCCCGACCACAAGCTAGCCTTGGTGCGTGAGATGACCACTGCCCAGCGCATCCGCATAGCTCGCGAAGTCGCCCAGAACCTAAACCGTCTCGCCGAAGACCCCACCGCTGCGTAAACAAGAAAGGGCAGGGGCCAGCCCCTGCACCCCGCCAGGAGCAGCGCTCCTGGACCTGACAAATGTCGCTGTTATTTGTTTCATCATATCGGGAATCCAGGCGAATACCGGCTCCAACGTCTATGCTTCAGGCCGACGTCGACGAATGTGTTCATCCGTTGAGTAATACGGCTGCAAAGATCCCAAAGTGTGCCTCATATTATTTTGGCACCCGCATAGAGTTGTTCTAGCTAGCCCCTGAAGAAAGCATACCTTTCTTCCGCTCACAATCAACGTCAGCATATGGAAAGCGGCGTGGGTCCTCTACGTATGCTTTTCGATATGTCGTCATCTGCCGATACATCGCCGAGCATGAAGCAGTAACAGCCTTCAAGTGTGAGATGGGTTCTTGAAGTCTTAGGGCTCTTCTACTTTACTAGGAGCAGAGCTCCTGACTGCGTCAAGCACAAACGCAGTCTTTTGACGAAGGGCAGATGAGCCTTTGTCCGCAACACTTCCGCGCTCTCGCAACAGCGGTAACCATCATCAACAACAACAATGATCGCCGGACTCGTACGTAGTAGCTTCCAGTAAGCCCGCCCTCACCGGCCCAATGCGGTCGCCACCGCTCGCATCGGCGCCATCCATCGCCAAGAACGACTCCGGTAGACCACCCCGAGTGTCTCGCGTTGGAGCGCCGCGTCCGCCCGGGCCCGCTCTGCCTCAAAGCGGCAGAGCGCTGCTTCCATCTGCGCCGCCTCCAACTGCGAAGCGAGCGCTGCCCAACCGCGCATGCTCGTCAGCGCGACGCGATCGAGGACCGTGTCCGTCGCGTCGCGCATAGCAGCGAGCCACGCATTGCCGCCCTCCTGCAACGCACGCCAAAGCGCCTCCTGTTCTATACTATCCGTCTTTGGACACCGCAGGATCGCAGGCCACCAATCAGCCTTCGCACTTTCCCTCCATGCGCGCTCAGGCGCACTGACGCGATCATGCAGGATGGTCGGGAAGTGCAGGCAAGTCACCGATCGACAATGGCCTAAGCCCCGCGTTGCGGAGGCGATAATGGATTGCCAATATATCCAGTCGGCGAGCAGCGCAATGTTCTCTGGCCAATAACCAACCCGCTCGACCGCGCTCCTTGTGTGCAGGACACAGGTAGAGGGCACGCTATTTTCAACGGTCATGAAGTGCTCGAGCTCGTCGGCCAGCCGAAGATTGACCGGACATGGAACGATTGCGCCGTCTCGTCCCACCCACAGCGGCCGGCTGTAGGCCCAATCGGCATCCCCGATCGCATCGAGCAATAGCGCAAGATGATCGGGAAACCAGAGATCGTCATGCTGCGCGTAAGCGACATAGCGTCCGCGCGCCCGGCGCAGCGCAATGTTACGATTGGCATAGCCGCTCAGCGGAGCTTTTGGCAGGTCAAACCAGACAATCCGCGGATCGACAAACGACGCCACGACGTCACCACTGCTATCCGTGCATCC
>CAXUIA010000187.1:3069-5240 GCA_964250835.1 uncultured Acetobacteraceae bacterium
ATCCATCGCCCACGATCAGCAGCTCGAAATCGCCAATTGTCTGCGACAGCACTGAAAGGATTGCCAGTCCTAAAACGTCTGCCCGATTATAGGTCGGGAGCAGAACGCTGACGATCGGGTCCACAGCTAGGATGCCAACGCCTGTCAGAACCGGTAAGGGATAAGCCGCCCGGCCGCCTCGGAGTCCCAAGGAAGGTCCAGCGCATCAGGCTCATCGTAGTTGTACATGACCGTCGGCATGTTGATGATCACCGCCTCGGTCACGCCGATATTCTTCCACCCGTGATACAGATTGGGCGGAATGATCAGCAGACCGGGGTTCTTCTCGCTGAGGATCACCTCCGTCACCCCGCCGAACGAAAGCGAGTTTTCCCGCCCATCAAACACGGCCAGCTTAACCAGTCCGCAAACCACAAACAGTCGATCCGTACTGCGACGGTGCAGCCCCCAGGCGCGATGGCGACCAGGCAACGTCGTGGTGGTGTGGATCTGCACGATCGCCTCGTTCATCACTTCCCAGCTCGCCCGCGCGACCTCCGTCACGTGGCCATCCTCATGAGGCACGGGCCGCGTCTGGCGGAGGATCACGTCATGTACCGCGACCCGGCGTATCGTCCCGTTTGCATCGACGGCGGATTGCTTCGCCTGCGTCTCGCCGGCACCCAGCACGCCGGAGGAGATTATGGCCGCGCTGGTCGAGTTCATCGGCTTGCAGTCCCTCCGTAACCCTATATGCCACTTGCCATCCGCTTCGAGCATAGCGTGGCGACGCACAAGCCTGCGACGACGATTTCAAGCTACTGCGTCAACATGCGCAGGGGCTCCGCCCTTGCACCCTGGGGAGCAGCGCTCCTGGACCGCCCTCGTCTGTTTGACGCAAGCAACCACCACCCCCACCCTCGGGCAGTGGTACGTCCCTCGACCCTCGTCGCCGTGCTGACCCTCGCCGCCTGCGCGGCGCCGTCCGGACCCTGCGCGCTGAATGTCCTCGCCTCTGTCCCGTTCCGCATCGATCACGATCATCTCGCCATCGACGCCGAGCTCAACGGCCAGCCGACCAGCCTCATCTTCGACACCGGTGCTGCCACCAGCGTCCTCACCAACCGTGCCGTCGAGCGTCTCGGCCTTCAGATCAACCGCCCCTTCTTCGGCGTCATTAACGGCATCGGGGGCAGCCGTTCGGCCTCCCTCGTCGAGGCAGACACCTTCAGCATCCGCAATCTCCACGGACGCGACTTCCTGTTTCTCGCCAGCAACATCTTCGGCGATCACGCTCGCGGTGCGGACGGCCTGCTCAGCACCGACTTCCTGTCGCGCTACGACATCGATCTCGACCTTCCCGGTCACCGGATCGACTTCTTCAAAGCCACCGGCAATTGCGGCCGCCCAACCGTTGCACTCACGGGCAACGTCTACGCTGTACCCCTGCTACGCGACGGTGCCGACCGCAGGCCTCGGGTCGAGGTCTCAATCGACGGCAAAATAGTCACCGCGGTCATCGACACCGGTGCTCCGTTCAACGTTCTATTCCGGTCGGCCGCGAACCGTCTCGGTCTGCCGATCGCCAGCCTCAAGGCCGATCGCACCGGCAGGATCGGCGGCATCGGCCCAAACCCGGTCGTCGCCTACCGCCACCTTCTGCAAACCGTCACCATCGGCGACATCGCCGTTCAAGACATGCCGATCAACATTGCCGACGAGCCCGCTCCCGACGACGCAGCCATGATCCTTGGCCTGAACTTCATCAGCCGCGTCCACCTCTGGATTTCGGTCTCGTCCAGCCGCCTGATCATCCAATACCCACCGCTGCCATCGCCGCTCGACGACCAAGGACCCTGACCAACACAGTCGCCAGGTCATGAGCGCTGCCGCTGCACCCGCCACGAGCGCGGCTCCTGGCCGTCCATCAGCTCGGAAGCGACAACCCGATCATGCGGCTAGCGACCTCCATCCTCTTCAGCCTTGCCACCACTGCCCAAGCCGCTGAAAGCCTTTGGACGGCGCCTTGAAGATCGACCTCACCCAGCGCAGCCCCAAAGCCAAGGATGCCGCCGCCGATGGCTACCGTTCAGCATCGCGCTCATGGCCAAATCCGGTGAGAAATCCCCACGCTGCACGACGTCGTCACGGGTCACCCCGAGCGCCGGCCCATGCTCATCCAGCGGCCGTCG
>CAXUIA010000188.1:0-5233 GCA_964250835.1 uncultured Acetobacteraceae bacterium
CGTCGACGCCGTCGCGGTCGAACACGCTCTCCGCCACCCGGTCCCAGGTGAACTGCCCGCCACGGTGCCGCGTCACCAGCGGCGGCGTGTCGGCCGCCGCCAGACGCACCACCAGCACCTCGCCGCCGCCATGTCCGCCCACCGAGAAATCGTCCGTCTCCGGCGTCCCCGAATACCAGCAGCGCGGTGCCGCCTCCTGCGCGCCGTGCCAGTCCCCGAGCGCCAGATAGGCGAGCCCCGACCGCAGCGCGCGGTCCGCGGCAATCCGGTTGTGCGCCGTCTCGTCGCGCCCGAAGCCCCGCACCGACCCGTGCGCCAGCCCGATCCGCGCAAGTCCTTCCGGCGTCGCCATCGTCGCGAAGCATGCGGTCGGGTCGCCGCCCGCGTGACGCTCGCGCAGGCAAGCCGGCAGCAGCACGCCCGCCTCGATCACCACCGGCCGCTCGTCGACATGCACCCACACGTTCGGCGGCAGCCCCGCCCGGATCAGCCGCTCCCAAGGCCCGCCCGGCCGGTGCGGATCATGATTGCCGGCAATCAGGTGCCACGCCACATCCGGCGCCGCCGCCATCCGCTCCATCGGACGCAGCAGCGTTTGCTCGCTAGGCCGTTCGACGTCGTAAACGTCTCCCGCCACCAGCACCGTCCGCACGCCTTCCGCGCGCGCCAGCGCCGCGATCCGTCCGATCACCGCGACCCGCGCGTCGGCCAGCACGCCGGCCGCCTCGTCGTCGAGAAATCCGAACGTCCGCCCGATCTGCCAGTCGGACGTGTGGATAAACGCGCCTCCCGTCATCGACTCCACCGTCCCAATCCCCGCACCTGGATCTGTCGCGCATTGTCGCCCAGGGTAAAAGGTATTAGGCCTCCGCCGGACCCGAGGGCGCCGCCCGACGGCCACCCGGGTAGCCGCGGAATGCCCCTCAAGCGGCCCGGCTCAGCTGCTTGGAGAAGTCATGGCACGCCACAAGATCGCGCTCGTCGGCGCCGGCAATATCGGCGGCACGCTGGCTCACCTGATCGGGCTCAAGGAGCTCGGGGACGTCGTGCTGTTCGACGTCTTCGGCGGGGTCGCCGCCGGCAAGGCGCTCGACATCATGCAGTCCGCCCCCGTTGACGGCTTCGACGCCGCCATGGTCGGAGCATCCGACTATGCCGCAATTGCGGGCGCCGACGTCGTCATCGTCACTGCCGGCTTCCCACGCATGCCGGGCATGTCGCGGGACGATCTGCTCGCCAAGAACGCGGAAGTGATCGGCCAGGTGGCAGCGGGCGTTCGCGACCATGCCCCCGACGCCTTTGTCATCGTCATCACCAACCCGCTCGACGTCATGGTCTGGGTGATGCAACAGAAGTCCGGCCTGCCGCCGCACAAGGTCGTCGGCATGGCGGGCGTGCTCGACAGCTCCCGCTTTCGCCATTTTCTGGCCGACGAGTTCAAGGTGTCCGTCGAGGACGTGACCGCCTTCGTCCTTGGCGGCCACGGCGACACCATGGTGCCGCTCACGCGCTACTCGACGGTCGCCGGCGTGCCGGTGCCCGACCTGATCGAGATGGGCTGGTCGACGCAGGAACGGATCGACGCGATCGTCGCGCGCACCGCCAATGGCGGCGGCGAGATCGTCAAGCTGCTCGAGCGCGGCAGCGCCTTCTACGCGCCGGCCGCGTCCGCCATCGCCATGGCGGAGAGCTACTTGCGCGACAAGCGACGCGTCCTTCCGTGCGCGGTCCTGCTGAATGGCGAATACGGCCAGAGCGGCTTTTATGTCGGCGTGCCTGTGGTGATCGGCGCGAACGGCGTCGAGCGGATCGTCGAGGTTGAGTTCACCGACGCCGAGCGCGCCGCTTTCGAGGCGTCCTGCGGCGCGGTCAAGAAGCTGGTCGAAGACTTCAAGAAGCTGGGTGTCTAACCCACTTCAGTGCAATCAGGACGCTCATCACGACGCTCACCTGCCATCGCAGGCAGTCAAACGTCACGAATGAAGTGGAAGGACGGCGATCATAATGGCGGGCGTTGACATCCTTGCGGGCGCACTCAGTGGCGCAAACGCAGCCTATGTCGCCGACCTCTACGCACGCTGGGCTCAGAACCCTGCCAGCGTTGATCCGAGCTTTGCGGAACTGTTCGCCGCTCTCAACGACGAGGCGCGCGCCGTGCTCGAGGACGCCGCCGGTGCCTCCTGGGCGCCCAACCACTTTTCGCTCCCCGACGACGGCGCGCCGATCAAAGCCGCCAAGCCCGCTCCCGAGACGAAGACCGCCGACATCCAGGTCGACGAAAGCCTGCGCGCCATGCGCCTGGTCCACTCCTACCGGGTCCGCGGCCATCTGCAGGCCGAGCTCGACCCTCTCGGCCTGCAAAAGCCCCGATCGCACGCCGACCTTGACCCTGCCAGCTACGGCTTCGACGAGGCTTCGCTCGATCACCCGGTCCATGTCGGTGACGATGCGATCAATCTCGTGGGACAGCGCACCGCCACGGTGCGTGCGCTCTTCGACATCCTGCGACGCAGCTACTGCGGGCCGATCGGTCTCGAATACATGCACATGCAGGATCCGCAACGCAAAGCCTGGCTGCAGCAGCGGATCGAAGGAGCGCCCTGGGCCGGCGCTTATGATCACCAGGCAAAGCGCACGATCCTCCAGCATCTGACCGAGGCCGAGGGCTTTGAGGCGTTCTGCCAAAAACGTTTCGTCGGAACCAAGCGCTTCGGGCTGGAAGGCGGCGAGATCACCATCCCGGCACTGCACGCCATCATCCAGCGTGCCGCCGAGACAGGGACCGAAGCCGTTGTCATGGGCATGCCGCATCGCGGCCGCCTCAACACGCTCGTCAACATCGTGCGCAAGCCGCTCACCGCCGTCTTCGGCGAGTTTGCCGGCCTGTCTTCCAAGCCGGACGATGTCCAAGGCTCAGGCGACGTGAAATACCATCTCGGCACCTCCACCGACGTCGAGATCGGCGGGCACCAGGTCCACATCTCGCTGCTGCCCAATCCGTCCCACCTGGAAGCCGTCGACCCGGTGGTCGTAGGCAAGGTGCGCGCCTCCCAGGACCGCAACGGAGACACCAAGACCCGTCGCTCGGTCATGGGGCTGCTGATGCACGGCGACGCGGCGTTCGCGGGTCAAGGGTGCGTCTACGAAACCCTCGCGATGAGCCAGCTCATCGGCTACCGCACTGGCGGCACCATCCACGTCGTCGTCAACAATCAGATCGGCTTCACCACCGTCCCCGCGCACGCCTACTCCGGCCTTTACTGCACGGACGTGGCCAAGACCGTCCAGTCTCCAATCCTGCACGTCAACGGCGACCAGCCCGAAGCCGTGATCTACGCCGCGCGCCTGGCCGCCGAATACCGGCAGGAGTTCGCCTCCGACATCGTGCTCGACATCGTCTGCTATCGCCGCCACGGCCACAACGAGACCGACGAGCCCGCCTTCACCCAGCCGATCATGTATCGTGCCATCCGCGAGCAGCGTACCACGCGCACGCTCTACGCCGAGCGCCTGATCGCCGACGGTGTCCTGACGGCGGACGACGCCACCCGGATGTGGGACGAGTTCGCCACCCGTCTCGGCGAGGCGGCCGACGCGTCGAAAAACTACAAGCCCAACAAGGCCGACTGGCTGGAAGGTGGCTGGGCTGGGATCAAGCAGGCCAAGGACGACGGCGAGATCGAGAACGACGCGACCGCCGCGCCGCGCGAGCACTTGCTGCGCATCGGCCACGCATTGACGTCGGTTCCCGCGAACTTCGACCTCAATCCAAAAATCGCCCGTCAGCTCGACGCCAAGCGCCAGGCGATCGACACCGGCGCCGGCATCGATTGGGCGACCGCTGAATCGCTCGCGTTCGGCGCTCTCCTGCTCGACGGCCACCGCGTCCGGCTGTCGGGCGAGGACTGCCAGCGCGGCACCTTCAGCCAGCGTCACGCCGTTCTGATTGATCAGACAAATCAGAACGAATACATCCCGCTCAACAATATCGAACCCGATCAGGCCCGTTTCGAAGTCTACAACTCGCTCCTTTCCGAAGTGGGCGTGCTCGGTTTCGAATACGGCTACACCATGTCCGACCCCCACACCCTTGTGTTGTGGGAGGCCCAGTTCGGCGACTTCGCCAACGGCGCCCAGGTGATCATCGACCAGTTCCTCGCCAGCGGCGAAACCAAATGGCTGCGCATGTCGGGCCTCACCCTCCTGCTTCCGCACGGCTATGAAGGGCAGGGGCCTGAGCACTCCTCCGCACGTCTCGAGCGCTACTTGCAGCTTTGCGCCGAGCGGAACATGCAAGTCTGCAACCTGACCACGCCCGCCAACTACTTCCACGCTCTCCGTCGCCAGCTCAAGCGCAACTACCGCAAGCCGCTCGTGCTGATGACCCCGAAATCCCTGCTGCGTCATAAGCTCGCCGTGAGCGCGCTTGACGACATGTCCGGCGACAGCCGCTTCTGTCCCGTTATCGGCGAGATCGATCCGATTGTGCCCGATGCCGACGTCAGTCGCGTCGTTCTATGTTCGGGCAAGGTCTACTACGATCTTCTGCAGGCCAGGCGTGACAGCGGCCGCAACGACATCGCGATCATCCGCCTCGAGCAGATTTACCCGTTCCCGCTCAAATTGCTGGCCCGCATCTTGGCTCGCTACAGCCACGCGCATTTCATCTGGTGCCAGGAAGAGCCGGGCAACATGGGTGCTTGGACCTTCGTCGACCGGCTGCTCGAACGCGCGCTCGAAGCAGTCGGTCTTGACGGCATCCGCGTCTCCTATGCCGGCCGCCAGCCGGCCGCATCGCCTGCGACCGGTCTCGCCAGTGCTCATGCGGCCGAGCAGGCGGCACTCGTCGCGAGCGCGCTCGGTTTGGATGTTGCATGATCCCGAACGAAGTCATCTGGAGCGTAGCACGATGACCGCCGACATCAAAGTCCCTGCTTTGGGCGAGAGCGTAAGCAGCGCAACGATCTCCCGCTGGCTCAAGCAGCCGGGCGACAGCGTGCGTGCCGACGAGGCGGTTGTCGAATTGGAGACTGACAAGGTCAGCGTCGAGGTCAACGCCCCTGAAGCCGGCACGCTCGGCAGCCACGTCGCTCACGAAGGCGACGAAGTCGAGGTCGGTGCCCTGCTCACGACCCTGGAGGCCGGCAGTGCTGCTCCCGCGCGTCCCGCCGCTCCTCCCAAAAAGCCGGGAGCCGGCGTCAACCCGCCGCCACCGCCGAGCGGACCTGTCGCC
>CAXUIA010000189.1:0-309 GCA_964250835.1 uncultured Acetobacteraceae bacterium
GGCCGCCGAGTTTTTGAGCCTCGGCAATCGCGTGCAGAGCGAGCGTGGTCTTGCCGGAACTCTCCGGACCGTAGATTTCCATGATCCTGCCGCGCGGCAGGCCGCCGATGCCGAGCGCCATGTCGAGGCCGAGCGAACCAGAGGATATTACCTCGAGCTGCTGGTCATCGCCGCGCTGGCCGAGGCGCATGATTGAACCCTTGCCGAACGCCCGCTCGATCTGGCTCAGCGCGCCGTCGAGAGCCTTGGTTTTATCCATGGGGAAACCTCATGCCGGGGATTGCGGCGCATGTGTACAGAGGCGCGGGA
>CAXUIA010000189.1:319-5231 GCA_964250835.1 uncultured Acetobacteraceae bacterium
GCGCGCAGCGTCGACAATCCCATGAACCTGCGGAGGGCCGCAACACGCGAGCGCCGAATTCCGAGCTGCTGACGGGCATTTCTGTTAACTAGTTGTTCCTGATTGGTTCATGCGGATCGAAACTGGAACTTGACATGGCATATTGGGCGGCAGGTCAAGTGATGGCAGGACGCCGACGCTGATCCAGACGCCAGACATAGGCGATGATGGCAGCAACCGCCTGGAACTGTTCCCGCGGCACCTCCTGATCGAGAGGCACCGTGAAAAGGGTACGGGCAAGCGGCGGGTTGGGGATCACCGGGACACGGCTGTTGCGCGCGAGCTCGCGTATTCGGGCGGCGACTTCGTCCACTCCCTTCGCCACCACTTTTGGCGCCTGCTTGCTGCCCTGTTCGTAAAGCAGCGCGACGGCGTAGTGGGTTGGGTTGGTCAAGACAACGGTCGCCTTGGGGACGGCCTGCATCATGCGCTGTCGGGCGCGCGCACGACGCAGTGCGCGCAGGCGGCCCTTGACGTGCGGGTTGCCCTCGCTGTCCTTGTGCTCGTCGCGCAGATCCTGGCGGCTCATGCGCAGTTCCTGGCCGCGATGATAACGCACCCAGACGACGTCCGCGCCGGCGATGACGATCTGCACGGCGAGAAGCAAGAGCACGGCCTTGAAAAGCAGATGGGCCAGGTGCGCGCCGATCAAGCCGGCGGTCCATACGCTGGATTGTTTGAGATCGGGAACGGTGGCCATCACGATGTGCTGGATGACGAGGCCGAAGGCGACCAGCTTGACGACGGATTTGATGGCTTCAACGACATTGGTGGGGCCGAAGATACGCTTGAGGCCGCGTGCCGGGCTGATCCGCGACAGGTCGGGCGTGAGCGCCTTGATGTTGAGCGCCAAACCGCTCTGCAGGAGAGTGGCCGCAATGACGGCAGCCAAGGCGGCGCCCATGACGGGCGCGAGAACGGTCGCGACAGGCACGGCAAGAGCCTCAAAAAGCAAACCCAGACCGCTTCCGGATAAATCGATTGTTCCGCTGGCCGCGATCAGGTTGCGCAGGATCTTGGCGAGACCAGTGGTGGCGCCCGACGACATCCAGAGAACAATCAGGCCGGCTCCGAGGCCGGCCAAGCTGGACACCTCGCGCGAAATCGGGACGTTGCCCTCTTCGCGGGAGCGCTCCATCCGTCGCGCTGTTTTTGCTTCTGTCCGGTCGCCACTTTCTCCCTCAGCCATGCATCAGACCGAGGAGGGCCGCGAGGTTGGCGCGTGCAGTCTCTGCCCAGCCAGCGAGGATCGAGCGCGCAAGGATCGCGAGCAGCAGGGTGCCACCGAGCACCTGGCCAGGCAGAAGGGCTGCACCTGCCTGCAGGCTGGGCACGAAGCGGGCGAGAACGCTGAGCGACACCTGCCAGATCGTGCCTATCAGGAAGAACGGTGCTGCGAGACGAAATCCGATATCGAATGCCTCACCGCTCGCGACGACGACGCTCTGCGTCGCATCGCTCACCGGAAATCCCGCCCCTAAAGGGAACAATCGGTAGCTGGCGGAGAGCGCTTCGAGCGGCAGAACGTAAAGGCCGGTCGAGAAGAGGATCACCGGTGCGGCGAGAGAGAACAGCCGGGCAAGCGCGCTCGATTGCGCGCCGAGCTCTGGATCAGGTTGCGTGACGCTGGTCAGGCCGGTTGCCAAAGAGATGAATTGACCGGCAATCGGCAAAGCCATCGAGATGAGCCTCGCGAGCCAGCCGATGAGAGTGCCGATGGCAACCTCCACGATGACCAGCCGAGCGATCTCGACCGGCGGCTGATTTGCGTCGGTGGTCATTGCGATCGTGGGTGCGATCAGAAGCGTGAGGCCGAGGGCCAGGCCGGCACGCACGACCATTGGCGCGTCGGCTTCGCCCAGTCCGGGCATCACGGCGACCACGCCTGCAATCCGGCACAGCACGAGAGCACCGTTGAAGGCCAGCGACGGCAGGTCGAATTGAACGTCGGGCGTGGCCGGCACTGTCAGGTGCCGCCCGTGATGATGAGATGATCGAGAAGAGCGGTCGTGTAGCTCGAAAGGGAGGTGAAGAGAAAATGGCCGAAGAAGGCGAGCACACCGATCAGTCCGAGAAGTTTGGGCACGAAGGCGAGTGTCTGCTCATTGATCTGCGTTATCGATTGGATCAGTGAGACGAGCAGGCCGATGACGAGAACCACCAACAGGGGCGGGGCGCTGAGCTTCAAGATTATAATGAACGTGTCGCGCAGGGCTGCCGCGACGTCTCCTTCCTGCATGAGGCCCTCCTGGCTTGCATGCGTCTGCTGCGAGGATGTCGATGTGGATCAAATCGACATGCGCATGACGTCCTGATAGGCCTGTACGACTTTGTCGCGAACGGTGACGATCTCCTGAAGAGCGAGCTGCGCTTTTGAGATCGCGGTCACGACATGCGTGACGTCTCCGCCATTGGCGACCGCGTCGGTTGCGGTCGCGTCAGCCTGCTGTCCCAGAGCGACGGCGTTGTTGAGCGCGTGGCTAAGAGTGGCTCCGAAGCTCGACCCCTCGGAGGCGGTTGATGACGATGCCTGCTTGTAAGCGTTGAGCGCTGATTGCGGAGTGACGGTGAGTACGGGAATGCTCATTTGAGGAGATCAAGCGTTCGGGCCAGCATCGAGCGAGTGACCTGCATGACGTTGAGGTTGGCGCTGTAGGAGCGCTCGGCTTCTTTCATGTCCATAATTTCGACGAAGCTGTTGACGTTGGGTAGTTTGACATAGCCGTTCTTGTCGGCGGCCGGATGCGACGGCTCGTAGCGCTGTTCGAATGGCGCTTGATCTCGGTCGATGCTGCCGACGGCCACGCCTGACGCGTTGTCAGTGCCCATGACTTCCTGAAACGTGATCGTTTTGCGTCTGTAAGGATCGGCGCCGGGTGTCGAGCCCGTGGTGTCCTGGTTGGCAAGATTTTCGGCAATCACGCGTAGCCGCGCGGTCTGGGCATCCATTCCTGACGCGGAGACGTCAATCGTTGTGCTGAGATCCAAGGCTCGTTCTCCGGTCAGGTCTTACGCACCGGCGACGCCGAGGGCGGTCATCGTGAGGCCGACATACTTCTTGTATAAGGTCGTGGTGAGCTGCTGCTGCGCGTTGGTGTCGGCGACGAGCTTCATCTGGTGCTCGATCGACACCGCGTTGCCGTCCGGCGATTGCTCGTCGGGCGTCTCGGTCGTCGCCGAACCATCGTCGCTGGCGTCCAGATCAGCTGGATTGGTGCGCGTGAGGCTGATCTGAAACGGCGATAACTGATCGGAAAACGGCGACAGGTCACGCGGGTGGTAACCTGGTGTATCGGCGTTTGCGACGTTGCTTGCCAAGATGCGTGTGCGAGCGTCAAGCCAGTCAAGCTTGCGTTCGGCCAACGCTAGGAAGTCAGGCGACGACGACAGCATGACCTTGCCTCCTTCTTGATGTGTAAGATGCCGGGAACGGGTTTCAGAAGAGTTAATGGATCGCGAGACGGGTTCTCTTTTCGAATCCGTTACCATGTGTCATGCAGTAGTCATTATGGTAAAGCAATGATTAAGAGGGCCGGATGGATCACCTGATGTCCCTTCTCGGCCCATTGGCAGCGCTCGCTGTCGTGCTGCTCGCGGCGGTGGGACTTGGGCGGCTGGCGGCCCGATACGGGCTCACGTCACTGTCGGGTGCACGATCACATGCGCGTCTGGCCAATGTCGCCTCGCTCGCACTCGATCCCAGGCGCCGGCTCGTGATCGTCTCGTGCGACGGACGTGAGTGCCTGCTGTTGCTTGGGTCGGGTCGGGATCTGATGCTTGGTTGGATCGATCGTCGGTCGGTGACGCCGCCTTGAGACGCTTCGCGCTGGTCGCCATCGTCGCAGTCAGCCTGCTGCTGCCTACGCATGGAGCCTTTGCGCAGTCGATCAGCCTCGATCTTGGCGGAAATGCACAGGCGACCGGCGGGTTGACGGGGCACGTGATCCAGCTGACGGCTCTGATTACCGTGCTGTCGCTGGCCCCGAGCCTGCTGGTGACGCTGACTGCGTTTACCCGGATCGTCATCGTGCTGTCGCTGTTGCGCAGCGCGCTTGGAGCGCAGGGAACCCCCCCAAACCCGGTGCTGATCGGCCTTGCGTTGTTTCTGACCTTCTTTGTTATGCAGCCGGTGTTCGATCAGGCCTGGGTTGAGGGGGTTTCACCGATGCTTAACGAGCAGATCCCGGCGCTCGACGGGCTGGCGCGGGCCGCGCAACCGTTTCACCACTTCATGGCGCTCAACGCGCGCGCGGGCGACGTTCACCTGTTCCTTAATCTTGCTCATATCCCGGCTCCGGCGAGGGTGGACGACCTGCCGTGGCGGGTGCTCGCACCCGGGTTCCTGGTGGGTGAGCTGCGGCGCGCTTTCGAGATGGGGTTCCTGCTTTACCTTCCTTTTCTGGTGATCGATGTCGTGGTCTCGAGCGTGCTGATGAGCCTGGGCATGATGATGCTGCCGCCGGCGGCGTTTCGCTGCCATTCAAGCTGATCTTCTTTGTGCTCATCGACGGTTGGCATCTGGTTGCGGGAAGCCTGGTCGAGAGCTTCGCGCCGGGTTGAAACCTCCCCCGCGCGCGACGTTGAGACATCCGGAGGTCACCATGAAGCAGGAACACACAGAAAGCTCGATCGAGCACACGGATGACGAGCAGAATACGGGTAATCACAACAAGCCGCAGCAGCCGGACACGGGAGGTGCAGACAATTTCGGTGGGACGAGGGCGGGGGCTCAAAACGTGGAGCCGCCGAAAAACTAGTCTGTGAAGTGAGCCGGAGACTAGCCGTTTGGAATTGGGAGGTGCCGCGCAATGTAGGGCGGCAGCGCAAAGCAGGCCTGGTGGATGTCTGGTGTCCAGTAGAGTGTATTCTCCAG
>CAXUIA010000190.1:0-5229 GCA_964250835.1 uncultured Acetobacteraceae bacterium
CCCCACCCTTCTGACTGGGGCCCCTCTGGGAGGGCGGGATCTGAAGCGGAGCGACGGCGTCCATCAGTAGGTCTTCCCTGCGTTCATGACGTAGTGTTCGGCGAGCGGACCAAGGCTATCGGCGGGCATGAACTGCAGGCCGCCCATGATGATGATCACGCCGACCAGCAGACCCACGAAGAGCGGCTTGTGGGTGGGGAACGTGCCGGCGCTGGCGGGAAGCTTGGGCTTGAGTGCCAGCGAGCCGGCGATGGCGAGCACGGGGACGGCGAAGGCGAAGCGGCCGAGAAGCATGGCGATCGCCTGGCCGTAGGCCATGAACGGGCCGTTTGCGGTGATGCCGGCCATGGCGGAGCCGTTGTTCTCGGTGGCGGACGTCCAGGCGTAGATCTGTTCGGAGAGGCCGTGCGGACCGGCGTTGGCCATCGCCGCGCGGCCTACGCTGAGGAAGCTGCCGAGGCCGCCGCCGCCAAGGATGCAGAGGGTGAGGATCAGGACGGCGAGCATGGAGAGCTTGATCTCCTTGGCTTCGACCTTCTTGCCGAGATACTCGGGCGTGCGGCCTACCATCAGCCCGGCCACGAAGACCGAGAGCAGGGCGAAGACGATGATGGTGTAGAGGCCGGAGCCGACGCCGCCAGGGGCGACTTCGCCCAGCTGCATGAGGAAGATCGGGATCAGGCCGCCGAGCGGCATGTAGCTGTCGGTGAAGCTGTCGACGGCGCCGGTGGAGGTGCCGGTGGCGGACACGTTGAACATCGCCGAGAGCGCCGGGCCGAAACGGACCTCCTTGCCTTCCATGTTTCCCATGGCGGACGAGACGCCGAGATGCGTCAGCATCGGGTTGCCGGCACTTTCCGTGTAAGCGCAACCGATGATCGCGACGGTCAGCAAGCCGGCCATGGCGGCAAAGAGTGCGACGCCTTGTCGGCGATCGCCGAGCATGTGGCCAAACATAATGGGCAGGCCGAAACTGATCACCAGCATCAGCCAATTCTGGAGAATGTTGGTGAAGATCGTCGGATTCTCGAACGGGTGGGCGGAGTTGACGTTGAAGAAGCCGCCGCCGTTGGTTCCGAACAGCTTGATTGCTTCCATGAACGCGACCGGTCCCACGGCGATCGTCTGCTGAGTGCCTTCGACCGTCGTGACCGTGGGGTAGGCCTGAAGCGTCTCCGGACACCCCGAGGCGAGCAGCAGGAGAGCGGCGACGAAGGCGATGGGCAGCAGCAGGTAGTTGGTGCAGCGGACGATGTCGGTGACGAAGTTGCCGAGATCGCGCAGCTGGCCGGCGCGGAAGGCGCGGGTCACGGCGACCGCGGCGGCGATGCCGGTGGCCGCCGAGACGAACATGTGGACCGTCAGGCCGAACATCGCCACGCCGTAGGAAATCTGGCTTTCGGGCGTGTAGGCCTGCCAGTTGGTGTTGGTCACGAAGCTCGCGGCGGTGTTGAAGGCGAGCTGTGTCGGCATGCCCACGATGTGCTGCGGATTGAACGGCAGATAGAATTGCAGCCGCAGTATTGCGTAGAGCAGCAGGAAGTAGAGCGCGTTAAGAAGAACGAGGGCAAAGACGTAGCTCTTCCAGCCCATGGTCGACGCGGCATCGATGCCGCAGACGCGGTAGGTGGCGCGCTCGATCGGACCCATGACGGGGCTGAGGAATGTGCGCCCACCAGTGAAAACGGCCGCCATGTAGCGGCCGAGCGGGAAAGCGCTCGCAAAAATCAGGGCGAGCACGAGTGCGATCTGCACCCAACCGTTCAACGACATGTCGTGTGCTCCGCTCAGAAATCTTCGGGACGTACGAGCGCCCAGACGAGATAGACGAACATGAAAGCGGCGGTGATCGCGCCCAGAGTAAGTTCAAGCATGAGGTCAGATCCGGTCGCAGAGTTCGGCGTAGGCACTCATCAGCAGGATGAGGCCGGTGCCGGCGGCGGCGAGAAGTAGGTCGAGCACGATCGTTCACCGTTGAGGAAGAATGAACGGAAATTATGCCGCCGGGTCGTAAAGGCGCGATGTGGCGTGCGGTGCTGTCGCGTTAAGAATGCGTAAAAGTTGGGGCTCTGCCCCAAGCCCCGCGCGGGCCAGCCGCCTCAGACCTGCGTCTCTCAAGATCCAACCACCAGGGCTGCGCATTTACGCATGATGGTGGGGAGAGCCTCGTTTGAGAGGTTCGATCGGGTGGTTACGAAGCCAAGTCCGGCATCGATTTGGGCGACCTGCGCGGCATAGACTTCCAGATGGATTTCCAGGTGGGTGAGGGTGTGGGTGATGCCGCCCAGCTTGCGCCAGGTTGCGATGGCTGGGGCGGCGAGAAGAGCCTCTTCTTTGGGCCAGGGGGCTGCGCGCCAGGAGGTGCCGGGGAGTTCGGTCATGCCGGCGAAGAGGCCGGTCGCGGGGCGGCGGCGAAGGAGGATGCGGCCTCCGGCGTCCTCCAGCCAGAAGTGAGCGCCGTGGCGTATCGGGCGGTCGGGTTTGGCGGCTTTGAGGGGGAGCGTCTCGGAAAGGTTCATGCTGCGGGCTTTGCAGGGTTGGCGCCAGGGACAGAGAGCGCAGGCGGGGCGGCGCGGCGTGCAGATCGTGGCGCCGAGATCGAACAGCGCCTGGGCGAAGTCGGAGGGGGCGGCGATTGCGTCGGGATCGCGGCCGAGGCCTGCTGCGAGTTGATTAAGGGCGGGGCGGCATTGCGGGAGCGGTGTCTGGATCGCGTGCAGGCGGGCGGTGACGCGCTCGACGTTGCCGTCGACGGGAACGGTCGGGACGGCGAAGGCGATGGCGGCGATGGCGCTCGCGGTGTAGGCGCCGATGCCGGGGAGGGCGCGCCGTCCCGCGATGTCGGTGGGGAAGCCGCCGCGGGCGGCGACGGCCTGGGCGCAGGCGTGGAGATTGCGGCCGCGGGCATAGTAGCCGAGGCCGGCCCAGAGTGCGAGAACCTCGCCCTGCTCGGCTCGAGCAAGGGTTTGCACGTCGGGGAAGCGGGCGAGGAAGCGGGCGAAGTAGGGGGCGACGGCGGCGACCGTGGTCTGCTGGAGCATGATCTCGCTGAGCCAGACGCGAAAGGGATCGGCGGTTTCGCCGGGGCGGGCGCGCCACGGGAGGTCGCGGCGGTGCCGGGCATACCAGGCGAGAAGGTCGCGGGCGGGAAAGATCATCGGGCGTTCATGGACGGTTTAGGTGGTGGCCTGCATAGTTGCTTTTCGGGCGGCGGGAGAAGGGGTGGTGGTGGCGAACGGGCCGCGCGGATTGGCGGCGTTGCTGGCGCCGGTGACACGGACGGCGTTTCGAAAGCGGTCGCCGGCGGCCGCGCGGATCATGTCGGACTGGACGGCGATTGTCGGGCCGGAGCTTGCCGCGCGGACTATGCCGAAGCGGCTGGCGGCAGGCGTGCTGACGCTCGGCTGCGATGGGCCGACGGCACTCGAACTGCAGCATGTGGCGGGGAAGCTCGCCGAGCGGATCAACGTGCAGCTTGGGGAAGCGCAGGTGCGACAGGTGCGGTTCGTGCACGAAACGGTCACGGCGCCCGTGATGGCGGGTTTGCGGCGGCAGGTTCTTTATGAGGAGGGTGTTGTGGATCTCGAAACGTCGTTGGCGCGACTTGCGGCGGCGATTGCGGCCCGTGACCGACCTCTTTAGTGAGGGGTGTCCAGAGGGCGACTGCCCTTTGGCGGAGTTTGGGCGTCATGTCAGGGACGTGCTGGGAACGTCTTGTCAGGGACGTGCTAGCACGATGCCCGTGTTTACCTGGAGCTTGGTATGCTGTCCCGCCGTCTGCTTCTAGCCTCACCTCTGTTGTTGCCCGTGGCTGCCCGCGCCGCCGACGATCCCAGGCTTGGGATCCGGGCGGCGGGCAATCCGTCGGCGCCGGTGCACGTGCAGGAATGGTTCTCGCTGACCTGTACGCACTGCGCGCGGTTTGACCAGACCGTACTTCCGGAGATCCAGACGAAGCTGATCGACACTGGGAAGATCTACTATGAATTCCACGACTTCCCCCTCGACCGGGTGGCGCTGATGGCCGCGATGGTGTCGCGCGCGCTGCCGCCTGAGCGATATCAGCCGTTTATCGACTCGCTGTTCGCCAGCCAGGACCGATGGGCGTTTGCGCCGGGTGTGGACACCAAGGCGGTGCTGCAGCAGATGGCGGAGTTGGCGGGAATGTCGGCCTCGACGTTCGAGGCGACCGTGAACGACACGGCGCTCCAGCAGGCCATCGTGGCCGCGCAGGATCGGGCGCAGAAACAATACAACATCAACAGCACGCCGACTTTCGTCTTCGGCTCAAGCGTGTTGCCGGGCGAGATGAGCTACGAGACGTTCGCGCAGCGGGTCTCGCACATCCAGGGCTGAACCAGTGCCGGCGATCGTCACGCGGCTGCGGATCGCCGGGTTCAAGAGCTTCGCGGAGCCGACCTCGATCGACATCCTGCCCGGGCTGACCGGGATTGTGGGGCCGAACGGCTGCGGCAAATCGAACGTCGTCGAGGCGCTGCGCTGGGCGATGGGCGAGACGAGCGCGCGCAATCTGCGTGGCGGCGACATGGACGAAGTGATTTTCGCGGGCTCGGCCGGGCGGCCGGCGCGCGATATCGCCGAGGTGGTGGTCACACTCGACGAAGCGCTCGGGTTGGCGCCGCCGCCGCTGTCGGGCGAGGCGGAGCTGCAGGTGAGCCGGCAGATCGCGCGCGGGTCGGGCAGCACGTATCGGGTCAACGGCAAGCCGGCGCGCGCGCGGGACGTGCAGACGATGTTCGCCGATATCGCGAGCGGAGCACGGTCGTCGGCGATGGTCAGCCAGGGACGTGTGGCGGCACTCGTGGACGCGCGGCCGGACGAGCGCCGGGCGGTGCTGGAGGAGGCGGCTGGGATCACGGGACTGCATGCGCGCCGTCAGGAGGCGGAGATCAGGCTGCGCGCGGCGGAGGCCAACCTGTCGCGCGTGGGCGATCTGCGCGGATCGCTGTCGGCGCAGCACGCGTCGCTGTCGCGCCAGGCGGAAAGGGCGCGCGCCTATCGGGCGGCGAGGGATGCGCTGGCGGCGGCGGAGCGCGCGCTGCTGGGAGTGATGCTCGGCCGGGCACGTCGGGCGCGTGATGCGGCTGGTCTCGCCTTGGAGAGGGCGCGGGCGAGTTTGGTCGTCGCTGAGGAGGCTGCGCTCGCGGCGGCGGAGGATGAGGCGCGGGCCGAGGCGGTCGCGGGCGGCATGGCCGATGAGGTGTCGGG
>CAXUIA010000191.1:0-1194 GCA_964250835.1 uncultured Acetobacteraceae bacterium
CCGAGCGGGCGCGCAGCGACGCGGTGCTCGCGGAATTCCTCGCGGCCGACGTGATCGTGGTCGACGCGCCGATGTACAACTTCACGGTGCCGAGCCAGCTCAAGGCCTGGGTGGACAGGATCGTGATTGCGGGCGTGACGTTCAAATACGGCGCGAACGGCGCCGAGGGCCTGGCGGGCGACAAGCGCGTGATCCTGGTGCCTGCGCGGGGCAACTTCTACGGCGAGGGCTCGCCGGCGTCGGCTTTCGAGCATCTGGAGAAGTATTTGCGTACGGTGTTCGGCTTCATCGGCGTGACCAAGCTCGAGGTCGTCGCCGTGGACGGCGTGGCCACCGGCCCGGATGCACGCGCGAACGCGATGGAGCGCGCCGCCGCCGCGGCTCGGGAACTGCAGCCGGCCTGAGAGAAGGCCATCCTTTGAGGGAGATCGCCATGATCGAGCACCGCCCCCTTGCGCAGATGGACGGCGCAGACCTCGGTTGGCTGCGGGCCAAATACCATTTCCAGGTGCGCCCGCAGGGCAATGCTCGTCACAAGCCGGTCGGCGACCTCTACGTGTGGAACGACGACGACATCGCGCCGGGCGCGGCGGGCTTCGGCATGCACGGCCATCGCGACGTCGAGATCATCACCTACGTGCGCGAAGGCCACGTCACGCACCGTGATAGCCTGGGAAACGAAGGTGTGATCCTTGCCGGCGACGTGCAGGTGATGAGCGCCGGCTCCGGCATCAGGCATGACGGGCTTCCGTCGCCCGACCAGCGAACAAAGGTCTACCAGATCTGGATCCATCCGCGATCGACCGGCGGCGCACCCCAGTGGGGCACGAAGCAGTTCCCGAAAAGCGAGCGCGCCGGACGGTTCAGCGTGCTCGCGAGCGGTTATCCGGACGATGTGGACGCGCTCGCAATCCGGACCGACGCCCGTTTGCTGGGTGCCACGCTGACTGAGGGGCAGCATCTCTCGCACCGGCTCGCGGACGGCGTGGGCGCCTACCTCGTTACGACGAGCGGTCGCGTGTCGGTCAACGACGTGATGCTCGCTCCAAGTGACGGCGCCGCCATCACCGATCTGGCCGAGTTCGGCATCGTGGCTCACGGCGACACCGAGATCCTGATGGTGGAGACACGTCAGAGCCGAGGACAGTAGCGCCGCTGTGCTGCTCTGATGGGGGGTCTGGGCCTCAGGCCCCC
>CAXUIA010000191.1:1204-5225 GCA_964250835.1 uncultured Acetobacteraceae bacterium
AAGAAGGGAGGCAGCCACTATCGCCCCCACCACTTGGAATCGGCTCTCAGTGGTTGGACCTGACCGCGGGTCTGCCTCCCGGTCTAGATCTTGATTAGTCGGCTCGCAGCAGCGGTGCGTCGCTTAGCTCTCGGACGTGGCGCTTCGGCGCCGATGTGAGGAGCGGCGGACTGGCTGGGCTCGTTTGCACGAGGTGACCCAGCGATCGGCGGTCGCTTCTACGCCAAGCCGGCAGGCTTGCAGCACGTCCTGCGGTCGGGCGTAGACCTCCTGGTTCGCGTAGGCTGGAACAGCATGCGCATGGCGACGGCTGACGGAGTGCGCCTCGACCTCGCCTCCACCTACGCGCGCATGGGGACGGGAGAGACGAGCGAGGTCCCGGTTTTCGTCACCGATCGCAACAAAGGCCAGGGTCGCATAGCGCGACGGCTTTTCTCGGCGCGGGTGATCATCGTCGGTCAGCATGAGGAGGCAAGCGCCCGTGCCATCCGCGTAGCGAAGCTGCAATGTCGCCAGAAGCGGGCCGGCATGGCGCTGCAGCCGATGACGCTCGCGTCGTCCCGGTTCCTGATTGTGCTCACCTCATTCCCGGCCGAGAGGGCAACTGCCGCGGAAGCCCTGGCGGCCTGCCGGCTTTGCTGGCGGGTGGAGCTGGCGTTCAAGCGATTAAAGAGCGGGCTCGGCATCGACCGGCTGATGGCGCGCGATCCTGCTATGGCACGATGTTGGCTGCTCTCACACCTGATCCTCGCTCTGCTCGTCGACGACGGCGCACGCGGAGTCCTCGACTCTCCCCCTGTGCGGGGCGCTGGCCACGCCTACCCTGTTTCCCGATGGCGGCTGCATGCGGCATTGCGGTTTGCGTCTCTCGGTGGCGTCTTCAGGCCGTTCGCCATCACCGGCCTGCAGCAGGCCGGCAGCTCATCGCGCGACACATCTGCGATCCGCCGCGGCGCCGAGCAAGCCAGGCGGTGCTGGCACGATCGCACGCGCCACTCGCGCCGTTGCCTCTGAACCTGTATCGTTTCGCAAGTCCGCCAAGAGTGGAAGTTGACCTTCCCGTGTCAGCTTCGCCGAAGAAGCTTGACGAGCAGGGCGGCTGCGACTTCAGGCTTTTCGATGGGTGGAAGGTGACCGCAGTCTCGAATTACATCAAGCGTCGATCCAGGCGTGAGGCGATGGATTTCGCGTGATTGATAAGCCGGCGTTATCCGATCTTCCTGGCCGACAATCACTGCTGTTGGCACGCGGATAGTAGGAAGCACTTGGCGCAGATCGGCGCGCGCGATCACCGCGCGATTTTGTCGCACGTAAGCACGGGCGCCTACCCGCACACTCATGTCCACCAGCTCCCCGCGAACGTCATCTGACGCGCCGGAGTGAACAAGCGACCCGACGTTGCGCTCCACTTGACGTCTGTAGTTTGTTACTCCGAGAACTAGGTTGGTTAAATGCCGGTAAGTCTTCCGCCCGAAGGTGTCGGGTAAGGCGTTGGTGTCGAACAGCGCCAACTGGCTGATCCGTGCAGGCGCGAGCCGCATGAGCTCCAGCGCGACCATTCCACCCATTGAGACGCCTGAAAGGGCAAACCGCTCTGGGGCTTGGTCGAGGATCCGACGAGCCATCCCGGCGAGGGAGCCGTCACAAAGCGTGTCGCCCACTAAGCAATCAACCTGACCTGCTAGGGCAACGATCGTCCGCCGCCAGACAGCGCCATCGCTTCCAAGCCCAGGAACCAGAACAAGTGTTTGCATGCAATACGAGCCATCTTGACCACGACGGCTACCGCTTACACCTTCAAGTGTGATTGAAGGTCAACGCCATGCGGATTGGCGAGCTGGCGAAGCGGGCCGGCGTCAGAACTTCGAAGATACGATTTTATGAGGCCCAAGGATTACTGCTCCCGGCAGCGCGGCTCGCAAACGGCTATCGCGACTACGACGAACATGATCTGCAGGTCATGAGGTTCATCAATCGTGCGCAAGACCTCGGCTTTACCCTGCACGACGTGGCCACGCACCTAAGCGCGCCCCGGGATGATACGCGAAAAGCTCGGTTGGAAGCACGGCTTGAAGAGAAGTTGGCAGAACTTGATGCGCATATGGGGCAAGTGCGTGCCCGCCGCGCCGTCATTGTGAAGCTGATTGAGGAGGTTCGGGACGCTCGCGTAACGCGTGAACCGGCTTGACGAAGTCCGCTCAGGTCGAGTGCGGCAGATCCTGCTACCAGGACGTCGCGAAAAGTCAGGATCCGGCCTTATGTTCGCGCTATGGACGGCGCCCCTGCCCTTCTCTGATCGATGCCTAGACTGCCTCGGTGTCGAGAGCGTAGCCGGCGGCGCGGACGGTGCGGACGATGTCGGTTTCGCCGTCGGCGTTGATCGATTTGCGCAGGCGGCGGATGTGGACGTCGACCGTGCGCGGCTCGACGTGGATGTCGAGGCCCCAGACGGCATCGAGGAGTTCCTCGCGGGCGAAGACGCGGCGCGGGTGCTGCATGAAGAACTCCAGCAGCCGAAACTCGGTGGGGCCCAGATGGACTGCGCGGCCGTTGCGCTGCACGCGGTGGGCGGCGAGGTCCATGGTGATGTCGTGGAAGGCGAGCAGGCCCTTGGTGGGCACGGCGCGGGCGCGGCGCAGAAGGGCGCGCATGCGTGCCACGAGAGCTTCCACGTTGAAAGGCTTGGTGATGTAGTCGTCGGCGCCGGTGTTGAGGCCGCGAACGGTATCCTGGTCCTCGGTGCGGGCGGTGACCATGATGACGGGAAGGTCGCGGGTGGCGGCACGCCTGCGGATCTGCCGGCAGACCTCGATGCCGGACATCGATGGGAGCATCCAGTCGAGGAGGACGATGTCCGGGGTGAATTCGGTCAGGCGGGTGAGCGCTTCCTGGCCGTCGCCGGCCTCCTCGACGCGAAAACCCTGCTTTTCGAGATTGTAGCGCAGCATGGTCAGCAGAGAGGCTTCATCCTCGACGACGAGGGCGAGCGGGCGGGTCGCGAGGACGGCGTCAGCCGTGGTGGCGGTGGTGATGCTCATTGGTCGAGCTCCTCGAAGCCGCGGGTGGCAGTACTGTCGCCCTTTGGTCGCGCGTCGGGGAGGTTTTCGCCCGTGCTGGCGTAATAAACGGTTTCGGCGATGTTGGTGGCGTGGTCGCCGATGCGTTCGAGGTTTTTTGCAATGAACAGAAGATGCGTGCAAGGCGTGATGTTGCGCGGATCTTCCATCATGTAGGTGACGAGCTCGCGGAAGATGGCGTTGTAGATGTCGTCGACGGCCTGGTCGGAACGCCAGACCTGTTCGGACTTTTCGGCGTCGCCCTCGCCGAGCGCGTCGATGACGAGCTTGAGGTTTTCCTGGACGAGGTGGGACATGTGGCTGAGACCGCCGAGGCGGTGGGAGAAGCCGGTCTGATTGAGAACGAGGCTGCGCTTGGCGATGTTGCGGGCGTAGTCGCCGATGCGCTCAAAGGCGGCGGTGATGCGGAGCGAGGCCACGATTTCGCGCAGGTCGCGCGCCATCGGCTGGCGGAGTGCGAGCATGCGTATGACAAAGGTCTCGACGCGCCGCTCGAGAAGGTCGACTTCGGTGTCCTGCTCGATGGCGCGGTCGGCGGCGCCCTCGTCGTGCTCGAAGACGGCGCACATCGCGAGGGTAAGTTCGCTTTCGACGAGGCCGCCCATGTCGGCGAGCAGGTCGCGCAGGCGTTTGAGTTCGTGCTCGTAGCTGGTGACGATGTGGCCGGCCTCTGCCATGGGGCGCCCTCGCGTGCTGATCAGCCGAAGCGGCCGGTGATGTAGTCCTGGGTACGGCGCTCCTTGGGAGCGGTGAACATGGTGGCCGCGGTGGTGATCTCGATCAGTTCACCGAGGTAGAAGAACGCGACCTGGTCGGCGCAGCGCGCGGCCTGCTGCATGTTGTGGGTGACGATGGCGATGGTGAAGTCGCGCTTGAGCTCGTCGATAAGCTCCTCGACCTTGAGCGTGCTGATCGGGTCGAGCGCGCTGGTGGGTTCGTCGAGG
>CAXUIA010000192.1:0-5224 GCA_964250835.1 uncultured Acetobacteraceae bacterium
CGATCCGCAGGAAGTTCGGGAACGACGCCGCCGCAATCACGCCCACAACAAGGACCACGCCCACCGCGATCCGTGCCTGGACGACCGCGATCACCCGCTCGCGCCGCCCCAGCGATCCCGCCAGAGTGGCGCTCATCACGCCCCCGCCCGCTGAAAATAAAGCGCGGCCACAATGAAGACGGCCTTTATGATCTGCGCATACGTCGCGTTCACGTCATTCATGATGAAGGAAGCATCAAGCACCCGAAGCAGCAGCACGCCCAGCACGCTGCCCACGATCGAAATCCGCCCGCCCGACAGCGGCGTGCCTCCGATCACCGCTGCGGCGATCGTGTCGAGCTCGAAGCCCACGCCGATATAGTTTGCGTCCGCCGCACCGAGCCGCGCGGACGCAAAAATCCCCGCCAGCCCCGCCAGCAGCCCGCTCCCGCCATAGACCAGGAACAGTGTCGCGTTCACCGGAATGCCCGCCAGATACGCCGCCGTCCGGCTCGCGCCGACAAAGATCACCCGACGCCCGACGATCGTTCGCCGCACCACGAACGCCACCCCGGCCGCGATCAGCAGCGATGCGATCGCCACCACCGGGATGAATGCCACCGCACTCTGCCCCAGCCAGGTGAACAGCCCGTTGGACGGCAGGTCCACCCGCGCGCCGCTCAGCATCGCCTGCGCCAACCCGCGCGCCGCCACCAGCAAAGCCAGGCTCGAGATCAGCGGATTGATGCCCAGCACCGCCACCAGGACCCCGTTCAGTATGCCCGATCCGAGACCCGCAAGCAGCCCGAACATCGCCGCGCCCGGCTGCCCGACCCCGAGACTCACCCCGATCGCAGCCGACGACAGCGCCATCACCGAACCGACCGAAAGATCAATCCCGCGCGTTCCGATCGCGAGCGACTGCCCCAGCGCGATCAGGATGATCGGTGCGGACTCAAACAGCAGGCTCTGCACCACATACAGGCTCGCGAACCCTGGCGTGACCACCAGGTCGAGCAACACCAGCAGCCCGAACGCGAGATAGACGCTGCGGTCGCGCACGAATTCCGCCGTCCGCACCCGCCGCGAGCGCGCCGCCACCACGGCCGAGACCCCCCCGCTCACTCGGCCGCTCCGCCCGACAGCAGCGTCAGCAGCTCCTCCGCCCCCTCGGCGCCGAGATCCACCTCTCCCGCCACACGCCCCTCGCTCAGCACCACGAGCCGGTCGCACAACTCCATCAGCTCCTCGACCTCCGACGACGTGACCAGCACGCCCAAGCCGCCCTCGGCCAGCCGGCGTATCGCCCGGTGCACCTCCTCCTTGGCGCCCACGTCGATGCCGCGCGTCGGATCGTCCAGCATGATCGCCCGAGGCTCGGCGCACAGACAGCGCGCCAGCAGCACTTTCTGCTGATTGCCTCCCGAGAGCTGCCCGATCGGCTGCCCCGGTCCCGACGTCCTGATCCCCAACTCGCGGATGAACCGCGTGACGATCTCGTCCTCCACTCCCCGCGCCAGCACCCCACGGCGCGAAACCCGCCCCAGGATCGACGCGGTCGTGTTCTCGCGTACCGAAATCAACGGAAAGATCCCTTCCGACCGCCGATCCTCGGACAAGAATGCAACTCCCTGTCCAATGGAGCGCCGCGGCGTCGCATTCTCCAGCGACTGCCCTGCGATCGACACGCGCCCGGCATCCGGCCGCTCCGCGCCGTACACCGCCTTCATCGTCTCCGTCCGCCCTGACCCGAGCAGCCCCGCCAGCCCCACGATCTCGCCAGGCCTGATCTCGATCGACACGTCGCGCACACGCGCCCGCCAGCTCAACCCCTGCACCGACAGCGCGGGCGCCGCACCCGTAAGTGCCACCGGCGGCCGCGGCTCCAGCGCGCGCGTCCCTTTCCCGCCCAGCATAGCGGCGACCAGCGCTTCCCGCGGCATGTCGGTAACCGCTGCCGTCCGCACCAGCGAACCGTCGCGCAGAACCGTCAGTCGATCGCAGATCGCATAGCATTCGCTCAGACGATGACTGACGAAGACAATCCCGATCCCCTCAGCCTTCAGCCGCCCCACCGCCTTGAACAGCAGCTCGACCTCTGCCCCAGTCAGCGCCGACGTCGGCTCGTCCATGATCACCACGCGCGCACCCAGCGACGCGGTCCGCGCGATCGAGACCATCTGCTGCAAACCAAGTCCCAGTGAGCGCAACGGCGCGCGCGGGTTGATCGCCAGCCCGAACCGCTCGAGGATCTCCCCCGCATCGCGTTCCATCCGCGCCCGGTCGATCAGGAAACCAGCCCGCTTCGGCTCGCGCCCGAGAAACATGTTCTCGGCCACGCTTCGCTCCGGAATGAGGTTGATCTCCTGATAGACGGCCGCGACGCCGGCAAGCTGAGCCTCGCGCGGCGAGGCGAACCGCGCGGGCTGTCCACCCACCAGCATCTCGCCACCGTCGAGCTGGTGGAAACCCGTCAGGATCTTGATCAGCGTCGACTTGCCGGCGCCGTTCTCACCCAACAGCCCATGCACTTCGCCCGCCCGAAGATCGAACGAAACGCCCTTCAGTGCTCGAACAACCCCAAACGTCTTGATGACGTCGCGCGCTTCGACCAACACCTCGCCCGACGCCACCCAGCCAGCCTCCGCCTGAAGTCGCGTGCGTTAGTAGGGCGCGCCCTTGGAAAGCTGCTCCGATGCGTTGGCCTTTGTGTAAAGGAAGTCCGACATGATGATCTTTTGCGGCACCGGCGTCCCCGCAAACCACTTGGTCAGTGCATCGAACGCCTGCGGCCCGAAGCGCGGATTGGTCTCAACGATCGCGTTGACGTTCCCGTCAGCCAGCTGCTGCACCAGCGCCTTCGTGCCATCGATCGAGACGATCTTGACGTTCTTGCCTGGCGTCTTCCCGCCCTGCTTGAGCGCGGTCATCGCACCCAGCGCCATAACGTCCGCCTGCGCATAGACCGCGGTAACGTTGTGATGCGCCAGCAGCAACTGCTCCATCACGCGCTGCGCGTCAGTCGTCGACCAGTTCCCCGTCTGTGCCGCAAGCAGCTTGATTCCCGGATGCTTGGCGATCCCCTGCGCAAAGCCGTCAGTGCGCGCCGTCTCGACACCATTGCCGTAAGCGCCCTGGATTTCGATCACCTTCGCCTTGCCGCCGGTCACCTGCGCCAGCACGTCGGCCGCCCGCTGTCCCTGCTTGAGGAAGTCGGACCCCATGTTGGTGATGATTTCCTTGCACGGTTCGCCCGCGGTCACGCGGTCGATCGTGACGACCGGAATGTGCTTGGCTTCGGCCTGATCGAGTGCCGGCTGCAGCCCGGTGGCGTTCAGCGGCGCCACGATCAGCGCCTGCGCACCCTGGCTGATCATGCTCTCGATATCGGCCACCTGCTTGGCCTGATTGTCGTTGGCGTTCGTGTAGAGCAGCTTCGCCCCGACTTTCGCCGCCGCTTCTTTGACCGAGTTCGTCTCACCGGCCCGGAACGGGTTCTGCTCGTTTTCAGACTGCGAGAAGCCTACCACCATGCCCGACAGCGACGCATGGTTGGGGCTGGGATTGGTGCATGACTCGGACGAGGCCGTCTCGATCTTCTGCTCGGACTGCGCGAGCGCCGAGCCCGCGAACGTCACACCACACATCAGAGCTGCCGCCAGCGATAGGCCCCCGAGCCGCATCCTTGTCAGTTCCATATGAACGTCTCCCGTTTCTGTTTTGGTCAGCCTCGCGTCACCTGACGCTTTTGGTAAGAGCGACGGCCCTCTCCTACTTCACCGGATTTTGTCCGACAATCCCTACCGATCGCTGCGCCGGGTCAGCCGCGCCGTCTTCCCGTCGAGTGCGGCTTGCATGTCGCGCAGCGCCGCCTCAACCAGCTCCATCATCTCCGAACGCGCCCGCGCCGCATCTCGCGACTTGATCGCGTCCAGCACCAGGCGGTGTTCGGCCAGCGGGTCGCGCGGCGTCTTCTGGGTCCGATGCTTGAAATGCGTCGTCCAGCTCACCGCCGCGCAAACACTGCTCGACAGGGCGGCGATCATTTCGTTGCGCGTCGCCACCAGGAGCTGCCGGTGAAACGCCCGGTCAGCGGCCCGTCCCTCCGCATTGCCCAGTCCCAGCCGGCCCATCGTCTCCAGCTGCTCCTCCATCGCCGCAACGTCCGCCGCCACGTGGTTGGACGCTGCCAGCGCCGCCGCATGCGGCTCGACCATCATCCGAACCTCGAACAGGTCGCGCACGAAACCCGCCGTCGGCTTGGTCTCCAGGAACCAGCCCAGCAACTCGGGGTCGAGGATGTGCCAACGATCCCGCGGATTGACCCGCGTTCCCGTTTTCGTCCGGCTCTCCACCATCCCCTTGGCTGCCAGGATCCGGATCGCCTCGCGATAGGCAGTCCGCGACACCGCGAGCTGCTCGGACGCTTCGATTTCGCCCGCCAGCGTGTCTCCCGGGCGAAGCCGGCCGGCTGCAATGCCCACCCCAATGTCGCGCGCGATGCTCGCGTGCAACCGCATCGACGGCGGCGCAATCTTGGGTGCCGCCACTCTCACCCTCCCAACCATTCCCGTTTCATATCGAACCATCAGACACCGGCAAACGCCGGCGTGCAATTGTAGCCGCCGCGTCGGCCGACCGCCCACACCGCGAACGCCTGCACCATCGCCGGCTCCTTGAGGTAGTCGAACCGCCCCGAAGCGCCACCGTGTCCCGCCTCCATGTTGATCCGGAGCAAGATCGGCGCCTCACCGGTCGTGCAAGCCCGCAACCGCGCCACCCATTTCGCCGGTTCCCAATACGTCACACGCGGATCGGACAAACCGCCGAGCGCCAGCACGGGCGGGTAATCCTGCGCCGCCACCTGGTCGTAGGGCGACCACGACGCGATCCGGTCATACGCCTGCGGATCTTCCAACGGGTTGCCCCACTCCGGCCATTCGGGCGGCGTCAGCGGCAGGCTCGCATCCGACATCGTCGTCAGCACGTCAACGAACGGAACCGCCGCCGCCACCCCCGCCCATAGGTCAGGCCGCATGTTCAGCACCGCTCCCATCAGCAGTCCGCCCGCCGACCCGCCATGCGCCACGATCCGCCCGGCTTCAGACAGGCCCGCCTCGATCAGATGCTCCGCGCAGGCGATGAAATCGGTGAAGCTGTTGGTCTTGTGCTCGCGCCTTCCAGCAAGAAACCATCCCCAACCATTTTCCAACCCGCCACGCACGTGAGCTCTCGCCCAGATCCA
>CAXUIA010000193.1:0-5197 GCA_964250835.1 uncultured Acetobacteraceae bacterium
CGGCCTCGGCCGGATGGGCGGAAACATCAGCGTCAGGCTAGCGCGTCATGGCCATGAGGTCGTGCTTTACGATCACGACCCGAAGGCGCTGGAGTCGATCCACCAGCGCGCCGAGCGTAGCAAGCCCTCCGACGGTCTGCAGGACATGGTCGCCAAGCTCGGCAAGCCGCGCGTTGTTTGGGTGATGCTACCAGCGGGCAAGATTACCAAAGACACCATCCACGCGCTGTCAGGCTTGATGGATGATGGCGACATCATCATCGATGGCGGCAACTCTTTCTACAAGGACGATATCCGTCACGCGAAGGAACTGCGCGAGCGCGGCATCCATTTCGTCGATGTCGGCACTTCGGGCGGCGTTTGGGGTCTGGAGCGCGGCTACTGCATGATGATCGGCGGCGCCAAGGAGGCCGTCGATCATCTCGATCCGATCCTCTCCGCGCTTGCACCCGGAATGGGCGACATCGAACGTACCAAGAGCCGGGAGGGCAGGGACCCGCGAGCCGAGCAGGGTTATCTTCACTGCGGACCGGCGGGTGCAGGCCATTTCGTCAAAATGGTCCATAATGGTATTGAATACGGAATGATGCAGGCGTACGCAGAAGGCTTTGACGTGATCCGGAACAAGCGTTCGGAGGACCTGCCGGAAGACGAGCGCTTCACGATCGACACCGCGGACGTGGCCGAAGTTTGGCGGCGCGGCTCCGTTGTCTCATCCTGGCTGCTCGACCTCACCGCCTCCGCACTCGCCAAGAACGACACCTTGTCGGACTACTCCGGCCGTGTTGCCGACAGCGGAGAGGGCCGCTGGACGATCGAGGCGGCGATTGAGGAGGCGGTCCCGGTGCCGGTCTTGTCGGCCTCGCTGTTCGCCCGCTTCCGCAGCCGGACGGGTAACAATTTCGGCGAGAAACTGCTTTCGGCCATGCGCTTTCAGTTCGGCGGCCACATCGAGCAGCACCACGTCGAACATAAGCATGGCGGCACGGACGATCCGGAAGGCGACGCGGCAGCGAAGCTTTGAGCGCGGAGACCTCGTTGGGCATCGACCACATCAGCGAGTTGGGAGGTTTCGCGGACACGGACGTTGAACCGCAACTGCCGCCGCATTCGGCGCCGCCCGCCACCTTCGTGATCTTCGGCGCCGGCGGCGATCTTGCCGCCCGCCTCCTGCTTCCGGCAATTTACAATCTTGCCTGTGCCGACCTGCTCGATGAGCGTTTCGCAATCATCGGCGTTGACCGCCTCGATCTTGATGACGAGGGTCTGCGCGCCCGGTTCGAGGACAGTCTCGCGCGCTTCGTCGCCGAACGGCGCGGCAAGGACAAGGCGGCACCGCTCGACCGCAAGCGTTGGCAGTGGTTGCGCGACCGGATCTTCTACATTCAAGGGGATTTCGACGACCCGGCACTGTTCGAGCGTCTCGGGTCGCGCGTGGCCGGCGTCAACGCGGTCTTCTATCTTGCAGTCGCGGCACGTTTTTTTGCTCCCCTAATTGAAAGCCTCGGTGCTGCCGGCATCGTGCGCGAGGAAGAGGGCCGTTTCCGAAGAGTGATCATTGAGAAACCATTCGGTTCCGATCTCGCTTCGGCGCGCGCGCTGAACGCACGTCTGCTCAAGGTTCTCGAGGAAGACCAGATCTACCGGATCGATCACTACCTCGGCAAAGAAACAGTCCAGAACATTCTTGCGCTCCGGTTTTCGAACGGCATCTTCGAGCCACTCTGGAGCCGCCAGAACATCGACCACGTCCAGATCACCGCCGCCGAGACGGTAGGCGTCGAGCTGCGCGGCAGCTTCTATGAACAGACCGGCGCCATGCGCGACATGGTGCCCAACCATCTGATGCAGCTGTTCGCGATGACGGCGATGGAAGCACCGACCTCATTCGACGCTGACGCGGTGCGCGACGAGAAGTCGAAGGTCCTGACCTCCATCCATCCGATCCATTTCGGCGTGGAGCATCCGCCGGTCGTGCGCGGCCAGTATGCAGAGGGTGAGGTCGGTGGTGAGGCTCGGCGTGGCTACCGCAGCGAGCCCGACGTCGCGCCCGATTCAATCACCGAAACGTTTGTCGCCATGAAGCTTTCGATCGACAATTGGCGCTGGGCCGGTGTGCCGTTCTATTTGCGTACCGGCAAGCGGCTTGCCGTCCGCCGCACCGAAATCGCCGTTCATTTCAAGCAGGCGCCCTACGCGCTCTTCCGCGACACGCCGGTCGAGAAGCTCACACCGAACATCATGGTGCTGCACATCCAGCCGCGCGAAGGCGTGACCATCCAGTTCAGCGCCAAGCGTCCCGGACCGCGCGTGGCGCTCGGCGGAGTGCGCATGAACTTCGACTACGCCGACTTCTTTGAGGAAGGCCCGAGCACCGGGTACGAGACGCTCATCTACGATTGCATGATCGGCGATGCGACCCTGTTCCAGCGTGCCGACAATATCGAAGGCGGTTGGCGCGCAATCCAGCCGGCACGCGACGCGTGGGACGCCGGCGAGGGCACGGTCTACCACTATCCAGCGGGTTCGGCCGGCCCGCGTGAGGCCGCCGCGTTGCTCGCGCGTGATGGCCGCCGCTGGCTCAAATTGACGCGATGAACGGGGCGGGAAAGGCCAAGCCGGCCGACAAGATCCGGCTTGTTGTCACCGACATCGACGGCACGCTGGTCGATCGCGAGAAGCGACTTAGTAATCGTGCGATCGCGGCTGCCGAGCAGCTCCGGCGCGCCGGCGTGAAATTGGCGCTCGTCAGTTCACGCCCGCCGCGCGGGATGAGCGTCTTTCTCGGTCCACTCGGCATCGACACGCCGCGCGCCGGCTTCAACGGCGGCCAGATCGTCAGTCCCGAAGGCCGCGTGCTCGAGAACCTGTTCATTCCCGACCCTTCCGGCCGGCTCGCGGTCGAGATGCTGACCACCAACGGCATCGATGCCTGGGTGTTCGCCGATGATCAGTGGTTGATCACCAATCCCGCCGGTCCCTATGTCCCGGTCGAGCACAAGACGGTAAAGATCGAGCCCACAGTGGTCCCGAACTTTGACGCCGTCATCGCCCGGGCCAACAAGATCATGGGCTCGACCACCGACTACCATCTCCTTGAACGGGTCGAAACCGAAATAATGACCGGCCTCGGCGGCGCCGTTGCCGCACATCGAAGTCAGGACTACTACCTTGATGTCACTCATCCTCAGGCGCGCAAGGACCACGCGTTGCGCGGTCTTGCCCGCCTGCTCGGCGTTGCCGTTGAGGAGACCGCGGCACTTGGCGACATGGGCAACGACGTGCCGATGCTCCGTATTGCGGGCCTCTCGATCGCCATGGGCAACGCGCCCGAGGACGTGCAGGACAGCGCGATGTTCGTCACCGGCACCAACCTCGAGGATGGCTGGGCAGACGCGATAGAGCGGCTGATACTACCCCGTGCCCCCGGGCTGAACTGAGAGAACATCATGGGAAAGATCTCGCTGCTTCTCGCCGACGTCGACGGGACACTGGTGACCAAGGACAAGATCCTGACCGAGCGCGCCATCAGCGCCGTGCACAAACTGCACGATCGCGGCATCGAGTTCGCCATCACCAGCGGGCGTCCGCCGAAAGGCATGGCGATGCTGTTCGATCCGCTCGATCTTCGCACGCCCGTAGCGGGTTTCAACGGCGGACTTCT
Source organism: uncultured Acetobacteraceae bacterium (assembly GCA_964250835.1). Taxonomy (GTDB): domain Bacteria; phylum Pseudomonadota; class Alphaproteobacteria; order Acetobacterales; family Acetobacteraceae; genus CAXTPV01. The sequence continues at coordinate 3,665 of CAXUIA010000193.1, forward strand.
CGTTCAGCGCGACATGAGCGTCATCGAAAGCAAGAACCTGTCGCGCGACGTCGCCGATCGAACAGTTGCCTCGCTGCGCAAACATGGTCTCGACGTTTGGGTTTACGCAGGCGAGGACTGGATCATTCCGGACGCGGACGCGCCGCACGTCGCGCGCGAGCAATGGACCGTGAAGTTCGCGCCAAAAGTCTCGACCGACATCGAGGCCGCACTCGACCATGCGGTCAAGATCGTGGGTGTTTCCGACGACCTTGACCGCGTCAAGGCTGCCGAACACGACCTGCAGGGAGAACTCGGCGACGAGGCCTCGGCCGCCCGCTCCCAGCCCTACTACCTCGACGTCACCCATCCGCACGCAAACAAGGGCGACGTCGTGCTGACGCTCGCCAAGCATCTCGGCATCTCACCAGACGAGATCGCGACTTTCGGCGATCAGCCTAACGACGTGCTGATGTTTCGTCGCGGCGGTGTGTCGATCGCGATGGGACAATCCAACGACGAGGTCAAACAGGCCGCGACGCACGTCACCGACGACAGCGAGAACGAGGGTTTTGCCAAGGGTGTCGAGCGCTTCATCCTCGGCGAGGACAATCCATGACCCAGATCGACCGCGAGATCGTCGAGGCCGACGCTGAAGCTTTGGCGCAACGCGCCGCTATATGGCTCGCTGAACGTGCCGCCGAGGCGCCCAATCCACAGTTCACCGTCGCCCTGTCGGGCGGCTCGACGCCCAAGCGCCTCTACGAGGTACTCGCCAGCGACTTCAAGACGAGCTTTCCGTGGGAGCGGACGCATCTCTTTTTCGGTGATGAACGGTTCGTCCCCGCGTCGCACGACGACAGCAATCAACGCATGGTGCGCGCGGCACTCGTTGATCACATTGGATTGCCGCCGGAGAACTTTCATCCGATGCCGACGGACGGCGACCCACGCGACGCCGCACGCCGCTACCAGGACGAGCTCGCTGGTCATTACCGCAACGACGTAATCCAGATCTCACCGCCTATCTTCGACGTCGTCCTGCTAGGCTTGGGCGAAAACGGCCACACCGCCTCGCTCTTTCCCGGAACTGACGTGCTTGACAACGTTCTCGACTGGGTGGCGCCCTGCGTGCCGCACGACGCCCCGCACACGCGTCTGACGCTGACCTACCCAGCGATCGCAAGCTCCCGCGATGTGGCCTTCCTCATCGCCGGCGCCGGAAAACGCCCCGCGCTCGCACGCGTGCGCGCCAACGATCGGTCGCAACCGACAAGCCGCGTCACCAGCATCGGACATATCACGTGGTTCCTCGACCAGGCAGCCGCCGGGCACATTTGATGGACATGTCCGATCCCAAAGCACGCCTCAAACGTCAGGCGGCTTTAGCGGCGGCGGAGCTCGTCGAGGACGGCATGGTTGTGGGCTTGGGAACTGGTTCCACGGCAACTTTTCTGATTGAAGCCCTGATCGCTCGCGTGCGTGACGGGCTCAAGATCCATGCAATCGCCACCTCGGAGCGAAGTGCCGCGCAGGCGCGCGATGGCGCCATAC
>CAXUIA010000194.1:0-5188 GCA_964250835.1 uncultured Acetobacteraceae bacterium
CGTCGACTGCGACGGGATCGCCGACCTGCATGACGATGCGGGGCGAGCGGCGCAGGGCGCCGAGCAAGCGGATCTGGCGTGCGGCTGGCTGACGTTCAAGCTGGCAGGGAAGCAGGCGCCGTCCTGGCTCGTCGTCGACCGACTCAAGGCTGCCGGCCACAGCGGCATCCTCGTCCCGAGTTTCGTGCCGGGCGCGACCGACGCCAACACCAATCTGGTGCTTTGGCGCTGGGGTCCGGACCTGCCGTACAAGGTCGACGTCTACGATCCGAGCGGTCGGCTTCCGAAGAACCAGCTTTCGTGGCCAGGGCTGAGCGGTTCGCCATCCTGAGGTCGAGGGGTCGGTTGCACGGCATTACCAGCGACGCACCAGCGCAAGACGATCCTGCATGACACAATATCCGACGCGGTGAACTGGTCAGCGAAGACCTGCGAAGGCTCCCTCGGCCTCACGTAGATTCCGATCCCAGAATGTGACGGATTCACGGAAGAGCGGCAGCGCCGGCCTGCCGTCAGTCGTTTTCAAGCTCTCCGCGTCGAAGTCGACGTGGAAGGCGACACCGGTGGGCATCGCTGGATCGGCGACGACCGCTGGAGACCCGAACGCCGGATCGCGCGTGTTGAGGAAGCCGCGGAACTCCTTGAGCAGGTTGTCGCGTGTCGGCTTGATGAAGCTCTTAAAGATCGGGTCCTCCTGCCAAGCCGGCCATTGATCCGCCAGCCATTTGGCTTTCGCGGGTGTGTCCGCGTCGACTTCGTGCAACACGTTGCCGACCGCCCGCAATGTGACGACGATTGCGACATGCTGCGCCTGTAAAAGCGCGACCGGGCGCATGACGCTGGTCCGGCGTCCGAACTCGGCCAAAAAATGCTCCACGACGTCGAGCTGAGCACGGGCGGCTAGGCGCATTAGAGCGCCTCGATAGCAGCGTGGATGGCGTGAAGGCCGACGGTGTCGTCGAAGCTGTACAGCACGGCGCCGGTCTGCGTGCGATCCCGAACCTCGATCGCCTCGGTCTCGTGATTGTAGGCGAACACGTAGGTTCGCCCGCCGACCGTCGCCCAGAGCATGTTCGCCGGGCTGCCGGCGAACCGCCGGATGCGGATCGAGTCGGGCTCCGCCCGCCAGATAATGCCGCCCAGCAGAGCCAGGGCCGCGCCTTTGACGCGACCAGCGTGATGATCGGCGCGACCCATCACGCCCGATGCATATTCGTGGAGCTGTTCGACGTCTTTGGCGGTGACGGCCATGAGAAGGATCCAGGATTAGGAGTATGGAACGCCGGCGTCGCCGGTTCTTCGCGATCAGGCTCCGGCGAACTCCAGCGAGAACTGCCCGTCCGCGTCAGCATGCAAGGACGCGCGAACGCTCGTTGGGCCGAGATCGGCAAGCTGCGCTAAAGTTTCGGACCGCAGCGCTCGCTTGCTCAGCCAGCGCCGCCGCCAAGCGGCCGCGATGTCGCGGCAGGCTGCACCGTCGTCGGTATCGCCCACCAGCCCGACTAACGCAGGTCGGCTTCCGGGCGACAGTTCGCAGCCATAGAAGATGCGAGGCGTCGCGTGATGAAGGATGGCGTCGCTCTTTAGGCCAAGAGCGTCCAGACCCTCCCTGATCTGACGGAGACGCGGGCTCGTGCCCTCGCCGAAGCGGTTGTTCACCCGGCGCGCGTCATGGCGGAGGAGGGCCATGCTCCGCAACGCTTGGGCCGTCTCCGTGCCGAGGTGAAGCGTTCCGAAGCCGCCGGTCAGGCTTTCGCCGATGGCGCTCCAACAAATGTCGCTGTCGAGTTCGGGGTGATCCTTCGCCAATAGCGCCAACCGGTTATACTGGCTCGAGCCCACTCCATACAGGCTGGTGGTCGTCAGCACCCGCAACCGCGCCGGTTTCGTGATTGCCCGCCCGGCCATTTGCGAGGCGATGACGCTGACCTGACCGCCATACCGCCGGGCGTAGGCGTCTCGCACTTCGCGAGAGGTCAGCAGCACCGTCACCAGCTTGCCTGCGAGCAACTGGTTGTAGGGATGCACGGCCCCGCAGATGCTGACGTCGGCGACCTCGCTCGACAGCCCCGCCTTCCGAAACTCGGTCAGGGCGATGTCGAGCGCCTTCTCGCCCGTTCGGCTTCCGAACAGCGCATCGAGCGCTCGCGCCGGGTTCTTGGCCAAGCCCGCGGTCTCGAAGGTCTGCTTGGCGTAGAGCAGTTGCGCCAAGCCCTCCGCACGCTTGCGGACGAACAGCAGGTCGTCGGATGCCGTGTGCCAGTCGGTATCGGCCGCGGCGCTCTTCACATCGCCCCGATGAGGACGGACGCGGCCATCGGCTTGGCGGTGCTCGTCGAAGTGCGCGCGCAACTCGAGGTCGCGGGCGGCGATCGCGCCGGCGGCGCGCTGCTCCAAGCGGAGCGCGACCGTCTCCGTTGGGGTGGCGATCTCGTCCGGTTTGACGAGGTCATCCCATCGAATGTTCGCGATCGAACTGTCGACGCGGTCGAGCACCGCGCTCGAGAAGGCCGCGGGATCCCACAAGCCGGTCTCGAGACGATCGCGAGCGGCGTCCCGCAGCCAGCCGATCCAGGTGTCCCGGCAGGCGAGGCGCATGACGGGACTCGCCAGCATGGCGATACCCATCACCGGCCGGCGAGGGCGCGCCGCATTGCGAACGAGGACGAGCATCTGCCGACCGGGCATCGAGCGATACTCGTGAGCCCAGGTGTGCCGGAAGTACCGCCAGACATCGATCAGCGCGAGTCCAGTGTCGGGGCATTTCGCGCCGGCCTCGCAGATCTCGATCACCGGGTCGATGAGGCGTGCGAGCGCTCGCTCGCGTTCCTCGGCAGGGGATTCGCCGACCTTGGCGAGTTCGCGGGCGAGCGCCGCTCCGTCGTCGATCAAGTCGAGAACCGAGAAGCGCCCCACTGATCTCAGGGTGCGCCGCTCCATGCGCATGAGGAACTGCCTGACCGACGGTTCCTGAAGCTGACGACCGCGCGCCGCCTGCAGCGCTTGCCGCACTCGCGTTTTCACGTCCTCGACGCTCTGCTGCCCGTCGCGGCCAATGCCTGGCGGCCCGAAGCTGATCCGGCCCGCCTCCACGTTGATGCGCCAGCCCTGCTCACACAGGTCGGCGACGAGGAGACAGATCGCGCGCAGCTTCACGCTGTCGCCGTCATCAACGTAGCGGCGGGCAAGCGATCTCAGTTCATCGGCGAAGCTGGCCGGAAGCGGCGCCCCGACCTGCAGCAGGTCGTGCAGTTCCCTGCGCTCGCCGGCGTCCAGATAGGGCGAGAAGGCGCGCTGTTTGCCAGGCCCGTACAGGTTACTTTCCGCCGCCACCAACCCTCCAGAATCGAGCGGGCCGCAGGTGCGGCCTTCGCATTCTATGGCGGAAAGGGGCGGTGCCGGCTAGCTGAGACTGTCGGCCGAGACCCCGTCACCCACATCCTGTTGCTCGGCATCGCCAAGATGCGAGGCGAGCATCTCGAGCGCTTGATCAAGTCGGCGTGACCACGAGACGAGTTCGCCCGCTAATCTTCCGTCGCTCTTCTGCTCTTGATCTAAAGCGATGTCACCGATCGAGAATAAGACGACTTCTAGAGCGGAGCGCACTTCGGAAGTGGACGCTGGTCCATCGTAGAGGTCGGTGTAGAACCTGTGCGCGGTGTAGATCTCCAAGGTCCCAGAAACATTAAAAAAAAAAATTCGGAAGAAGGTGGCGTCCGGAGCATGTTCGAACTCGGTCCGGTAGGGGGGGACGCGAAGATCCAAGCCCCACTGCGCGGAGCCGACGTCGTTCTTGCCCATGCCCATGGCAGCGCTCATCGCACGTTCGGACAGCCGCCTTTCGCCGGCAGGGGGCGCGAGCGCGGCAACCCGTCGCTCAAGCTTGGCCTGCTTCACCTTGGTTCGAAGCTGTTCGACGGCCTTGGGCAGACCAGCCTGGAGGAGGAGGTCCCAGGCGAACGGGGAGACAGTAACCTGCTGCTTCGACGTGGTGACCCCAAACGCCTCATCAAGGCCGGCGGAGAACTCCACCTCGACCTTGATGTAGCGATCGTTGTTGATGAACGTCGTCCATGGGGTGCGGGTCTGGACATCAATCAAGCGCCCGTTCCGGCTGAAGATCACGCCGTGGAACTCCTTGATGATCGGGAAGCGCGCGTTCGCGTTGACGCCGACCGCATCACGCTCCTTGTCGATCGATCCGAAGCTCGGGGGCAGCCAAGCATAGCGGAGCGTGATCGCGCCAAGGTAAGCGCCGCTTGCCGGGTCGCGCGCCTCGACGCGGATCGGATCGAAGGCATGGGCGTGGTCATCGTCCAGCGCATAGAATTGGAACTCGGGCGTGAGGAACAGCGGATCGATCGGCTCGACAAAACGGCCATCCACGTAGAGCGCCGCCTCTCCGCGCAGCTTGTGGTAGGTCACGCCGAAGTAGCGGCACAGGTTGTCGCGCAGCCCCTGGGTCGTCGCCCACTCGAGCCGGTCGAGCTTTTCGATGACGATTACCGTGCCCGACGCCCAGCCACCGGGATGGATCTGGCCAAGCTGGTGAGTGACGAAGTCCGGCAGGTCCGCCACCGTGGGCGGTGGCACGATGATGTCACCCGCGGCATCCGTGTAAGCGCCGGCCGTGAGGTCATCCAGGTCGAGTGTTACTGCATAGACCGACCCGCCGTCCACACGGGAGTAGACAGTGAAGCGACGGCCGAGGCTGACCGAGGCACAAGGAAGGCCATAGCCGTAGCGCCCAAGACCTGAGCGGTCGTTCTCGCGATGCGTCCCGCCCCACATCATCGCCATGCGGATCATGGCCGGCTCCATGCCGTGGCCGTTGTCGATCACGGCCAACTGGGTCGGTTTTTTCCCCGACGTCGGCGTACGCCTGGATCGCGTTGTCGATCAACTCCGCGATCGCGTCGCCGTTGCTGCGGTAGCCAAGATCGCGAATGCCGCGGACGAAGGCCTCGGGGACCATCAGTCCGAACCTTGATCGGTGCTCGCCCGCCATCGTATAGGCGCGCTGCGCGGCGATCACGGCCTGGAAACCGGCGCCGCGCATCCCACTGTCCATCGCCATGGGACTACGCCGCGGCGCGCCACATCGGGCAGAAAGCGTCCAGCTTGCGGGTCAGGGCGAAGCGCTCAGGCTGATCTGCGTCAACGGTGAGATGGTCTCGTTCGCGGCCGA
>CAXUIA010000195.1:0-2372 GCA_964250835.1 uncultured Acetobacteraceae bacterium
GTTCGGCTCCAGCACCACCACGCCCAATGCGCAGGCGCTCGGCGCTCAGCAGGGAGGAGGCGCCGGCCAAAACCCGCTTCTTGGCGGCCTCGATCAGGGCGGCACCGGCGAGGGCGGCGCCAGCAAGGACGCAATGCGTATCATCCCCGCCGACCAGGACAACGCGCTGCTGATCTACGGCACGCCGCAGGAGTTCGACACCGTCCAGAACACGCTGCGCAAGATCGACATCGTACCGTTGCAGGTCCGCATCGACGCCACGGTCGCCGAAGTCGATCTCAACAACGAACTCGAATACGGCACGCAATTCTTCTTCAAGCAGGCGGGTGCGACCACCAGCACCAACGCCAACCTCAGCGGCATTGCCTCGACGACCGGCCAAACGACGACCGGGACTTCGTCTGGCACCGGCGGCGCACTGGCTCAGGCATTCACCGCCAGCTCGAGCGCACTGACCGGCGGCGGCTTCGCCGGTTTCCTGCTCACCGGCGGAAACTCGCAGCAGGCCGCGCTGCAGCTCCTTCAGGCTGTCAGCAAGGTCCGCGTGCTGTCCTCGCCCGAGCTCGTCGTCCTCGACAACCAGCAGGCCAAGCTGCAGGTCGGCAACGACGTGCCGGTTTTCTCCGCCACCCAGCAATCAACGCTCGTTGCGACCGCCAGCCTCGTGAACTCCGTCAGCTACGTCCCCACCGGCATCCTCCTGCAGATCACGCCGCGCGTGAACGACGATGGCCAGGTGACGCTCGACATCGCCGAGGACGTCAGCCAAAGCCAAGGCATCCAGACCAGCGGCAGCGCCAACGCGCCGCAATCGCCCACCTTCCAGGACCGCAACGTACAGTCGCGCGTGGTCGTCCAGGACGGTCAAACAATCGGGCTTGCCGGCCTGATCTCCGACAACGACAGCCGCCTCAATCAGGGCGTTCCATACCTGCGCAACATCCCCGTCATCGGCTCGATCTTCGGCCAGCAGAGCGACGCGCGCCAACGCACCGAACTCCTCGTCATGATCACCCCCCATATCGAGCGCGACGCTCGCGGCGCGCGCGACGTCACCGCAGACATGGAACAGCAGGTCCCGTTCGCCGCCGGCGTCCCCGCGGCCCTCCAGCGCCTGCCGCAGGCCGGGCTTTCGGATCCGCAGCACAGAGTGCTCAACGCCATCGGGCTTACGCCGTGAAGCTGTTGGGGCTCTGCCCCAAACCCCGGCGGGAACGGCCCCAGACCCGCGGGTTCGCGTTGCTCGTCGTGCTTTGGACCCTGATTCTGATATCTCTCCTGATACTGCAGCTCACCGAGACGGGCAGCGCTCAAGCCCGGCTCGGCTCCAACCTCCGGCGCGCCGCCATCGCCGAACAGGCCGCCGACGGCGCACTCCAGGAAGCCGCCTTCCATCTCATGGACCGCACGCAGGGCGGCTGGTCGCTCACCGGCGGCACTCATCATCTGAGGCTCGCCAACGGCACCGCCGACGTCACCGTCGGCAACGAGGCCGGCAAGGTCGACCTCAACAACGGCTCCCCATCCATGCTCGCCGCTCTTATCCAGATCGCCGGCGCCGGCACCCAGGACGCAGCCAGCATCGCTCAGAACATCCTCGCCTGGCACACGCCTGTCGCCCCCGACCAGCGTAACGCCATCGCCGCGCCCTACACCGCCGCCGGCCGTTCCTACACCCCGCCAAGCGCGCCCTTCGAAAGCGTCGACGAATTGGCCCTCGTCCTCGGCGTCACCCCCGAATTGTTCGCCCATCTGCGTCCGCACGTCACCGTCTTCCAGGGCAGCGACCCCGTCATCGCAATCGCCGACCCTGTCGTCCGTCAGGCCGCCGCGACCGCCGGCGAGGTCGACACCGGTGTTCCAACCGACCCCGGAGCAAACGACGTGGTGGATCTGCGCGTTGCAGCGCATGCCGGCGGTACAACGTTCGTCCGCGAGGCAATCGTCCAACTGGAACCGGGCGACGGGGGTACCCCGTTTCGTGTGCTCACCTGGTCGCATCCAAGCCAATAACGGCGGGCGGCCCGGACAATTCACAAGGAACACAGCGTGAGAAGCGCGACGATCGAAACCGACATTCCCGCACGACTGGACCGTCTTCCCTGGTCCCGCTTTCACGTCATGCTGGTGGGCGCGCTGGGCATCACCTGGGTTCTCGACGGCCTGGAAGTCACCATCATCGGCTCCATCGGCCCCGCGCTGCAGTCGCATCAGACACTCTCGCTCAGCACCACCGACGTTGGCGCGTCCGCCTCAGCCTACGTGCTGGGCGCCGTCCTCGGCGCCCTGTTCTTCGGCTGGCTCACCGACCGCGTCGGCCCTCCCGCCATCTTCGCCCTGACCCTCGGCGTCAACCTTCTCGGCGTGTTCGC
>CAXUIA010000195.1:2382-2900 GCA_964250835.1 uncultured Acetobacteraceae bacterium
CTCGGTCGACTTTCCGACCTTTGCGCTCTCCCGCGTGCTCACCGGCATCGGCATCGGCGGCGAGTGCGCGGCGATCAACTCGGCGGTCGACGAGCTCACGCCGGCGCGCCTGCGCGGGCGTGTCACGCTCGCCGTCAACTCCAGCTACTGGGCGGGCGCGGCCGTCGGCGCCTTCGCCTCGCTCGCCTTTGTCGGTCACGGCATCTTTCCCGTCGACCTCGGCTGGCGCCTCGGCTTCGCGATCGGCGGCGTCCTCGGCCTGCCGGTCATCTGGCTGCGCCGCTACGTGCCCGAAAGCCCGCGTTGGCTCGTCACCCATGGCCGCGCCGCGGAGGCGCACGACACGCTCTGCCACATCGAACGCAAGGTCACCGCGTGCGGCCACGCGCTGGCCTCGACCGACAAACGCCTGATCATCCGCCCACGCGAACGTTTCGGCCTTCCCGCCGTCCTGCACGCCATGTTCGTGGTCCATCGCCGGCGCAGCATCCTGGTGTTCATCTTGATGCTGAGCCAGG
>CAXUIA010000195.1:2910-5167 GCA_964250835.1 uncultured Acetobacteraceae bacterium
GAGCCAGGCGTTCCTCTTCAACGCGGTGTTTTTCACCTACGGGATGGTCCTGACCAATTTCTACCATATCCCCGCGGCCCGCGTCGGGCTGCACATCCTGCCGCTCGCGGCCGGCAACCTGGTCGGACCCTTCGTGCTCGGCCCGCTGTTCGACACGCTCGGCCGCCGCCGCATGATCGCCGCCACCTACGCGCTCTCGGCAATACTGCTGGCCCTGACCGCCATTCTGTTCGCCGGCGGCCATCTGGGTCCACTGTCGCAGACCCTTCTGTGGGCGATGATCTTTTTCTTCGCGTCGTCCGCCGCCTGCGGCGCCTACCTCACGGCAAGCGAGGTCTTCCCGCTCGAAACACGCGCCATGGCGATCGCCGTATTCTACGCCATCGGCACCGCCGCCGGCGGCCTGCTGGCGCCCTGGATCTTCGGCGCCCTGATCGGGACTGGCGCTGCCTGGTCGGTCAGCGCCGGCTACATGTTCGCGTCCGTTTTGATGGCCGCCGGCGCGATCGCCGAAATGACGATGGGCATAGACTGCGAAGGCCAGTCCCTGGAAGACATCGCCCCAGTGTTGTCCGTGTGAGCGGGCGTGGGAGCACCGTCCGCAGCGGGGTTTGCGGCAGAGCCCCGATCCTCAGTTACAAATCATCCCCGAAGACGTCGCATCTCCCGAAATGGCCTGCGGACCGCGCGAGCAAAGGTCATAATCATGATCTCCCCGCTCCGAGGGCTGCCGATAGACATACGCGTGCTTCCAAGGGTCGAGCGGCTGGCCGCCCTTGACGTAGGGACCGTTCCAATTGTCGGCGTCCGAAGGCTTGTCCACCAACGCCGTCAGCCCCTCTTCCGACGTCGGGTAGCTCCCGACGTCGAGCTTATACATATCCAGCACCGACCCCAGCCGCTCAATCGCGAGATGCGCCGTTTTGATGCGCGCGCCGCCGAGCTGCTGCAGTGCTGCCGGCGCCACCAGTCCGATCAACAATCCCAGGATGGCGATCACCACCAGGATTTCGAGCAGTGTGAAGCCGCTCTCGCGGTCTCGTCGGCTGGATGCGCACGTCATCCGCGCCGCATACGCCTCTGCCCTCAGCCCGGCAAGCGTGCGGCAAGGCATTGGCAAAAGTTCATGACGTCCTCACAATCGCGTGCGATAAGCAACCATGGACCCCCGGAACCGCCAGGCGCAGTCCGCGCTGAATTTCCATCGTGCGGCCGTGCGCTGATGCCGGTGCCGTTTGCCGCCTGCATGGCTCTCGTCGCTCACCTTTACGACCTGCCGCCGCGTGTGCTGCCTGCGATCCAGCGCGTGGAAGGCGGCCGGCCCGGCCTTGTCCACCACAACAAGGACGGCACCGATGATTTCGGCGTCATGCAGGTCAACACGCGCTGGCTTGGCCCGCTCTCACGCTACACGCGCACGTCGACCGACACCGTACGTCGTCGCCTCACCGCCGAGCCGTGCTACAACATCGCCGCCGCCGGCGTGATCATGCGCAGCTACCTCAACGAGGCGAACGGCGGCCTCATGCAGGCGGTCGGCGATTACCATTCCCACACCCACGCGCTGAACCTCTCCTACCAGACCGAAGTCCTGCAGGCGGCGACCATCATGTTCGTTCGCCGCTGAGAGCGTACTGCCACCAGCACAGCAGCGGCGTGACCACGAGTTCCATCACCAGCCCGAACACCATCGGCGCCGGCGGCCAGCCATGCAGTGCCACGCCCAGCAAGCGGCCTAATCCGCCCACGACCACGATCGCCGTCAGCAGCTGAAATCGTGCTCCATGCCGCTCGATCGCCGGCACCGTCATCCAGAACGCAATCCCGATTCCGAGCAGCAGCCCCGACAAGTAACGCACATGACTGTCGAGCGCCGGGTTTGAAACCTGCCCTCCGGTCATCGCCGCACCTTCCAGGACGCCCGCAATCCCGGCTCCCACGGGCACCAGCCCAGCCACGACCACCGCCATCCGCAACAGCGTGGCCGGCGTCAGCACCAATCCTCCCTGACCTGCGCAAATCCGTAAGCCGCGAGGCCGCGCGCGAACGACACCGCATCCTCCGGCCACGCCGTCGTCACCGCCAGATCCTCCCCATCGTTAACCGCTGCCATCCCGCTCAACAGATCCGCCGCCCGCCGCGCCACCGCCTCCGCCGGATCCAGCCAAGCGACCGACGGTCTCGCGTCACGCAGTTCCGGCAGCAGCCGCCCGTAATGCGTGCAACCGAGACCCACGACATCGATCGCCTCCCCACC
>CAXUIA010000196.1:0-1388 GCA_964250835.1 uncultured Acetobacteraceae bacterium
TGACCGCCCCGGCGAACAACCCGGTGACCATCCACAACGCCCTCGACCCCGCCGAACTGCCGATCCCACGCCCAGCCCACGCCCGCGATCATGTCTTCCTCTTCGCCGGACGCGTCGTTCCCGACAAGGCCCCCGACGCTTTCGTCACCGCCTGCGCCAGCGCGCTCGCCGCCTGTCCCGGTTGGCGCGCCCAGATCATCGGCGCCGACGGCTTTTCACCCCATGGTCCGGAAACCGGCTTCATCCGTGACCTGCGGCCACGCGCGCAAGCGGCCGGTGTCGAAATGCTCGGCTACCAACCTCCTCCAGACGTGCTCGCGGCAATGGCGCGCGCCGCCATCGTGGTCGTCCCGAGCCGTTGGGAGGAGCCGTTCGGTCTCGCGGCCCTCGAGGCGATGGCCTGCGGCGCCGTCCTTGCCTGTTCCCGGCGTGGCGGTCTTGCCGAAGTCGCCGGCGGCACGGACGTTCTTTTTGATCCCGATCAACCGGCCAATGCTGCGCAAGGCCTGATCGGCCTCGCGCACGATCTCCCGCGCCGCGCTCAAATATCGGCCGCCAGCCTCGATCGTGCCCGAACGGAGTTTGGGATCGAAGCAGCAGTCTCTAAGCTTGAGGCCTTCAGGGATGAGTGCGCACGACGTGCCGAGGCTCGGATTGCGGCCCGATGACAATCCCTTTAACGTTGTTCCAACGGGCGACAAAAATTCAAAACGCCCGACGGAAATGCTTGCGCGGATCGTGTCTCGTCCGAAAGTTACGGAGTCCTGGACTTGCCCAAACCAATGAACTTCCGACGCGCCCTTCTGGGATGCGCCGTCTTCACCTGCGCGCCGCTCATCGCCTCCCAAGCCGCGACGCCGGCCGCAACGCCGCTCGTCACCGCCCCGGTCTCTGACGGCAGCACGGTCGCCCTGGCCACGTCTCTGCCGGGCGCCATCGTGGCTGCCTCTGACACAGGAGCGATCGCGCGCTCCCAATCACTCCCGCACGTCCAGGTCGTCCTCAAACGTCCCGCCGCCCGGCAGGCGGCGCTCGACGCCCTTGTGGCCGCGCAGACCACGCCGGGTTCGCCGCACTTCCACCAATGGCTCACGCCGGCGCAGCTCTTCACCGACTACGGTCCGGCAGCCTCCGACATCGCCAAGACCGTGTCATGGCTCCAGTCCAAGGGCTTGACCGTAAACCGCGTGTCGCCGACCGGCATGTCGATTGACGTCGCCGGAACCGCGGACGCGGTCGGCACCGCCTTCCACACCGCGCTGCATGGCTTCGCGCTCGCCGGCGAGGCGCACATCGCGCCCGCCGCCGCCCCGTCGATCCCGGCGGCGCTGTGGCCCGTCGGGGCCCGCGGGCCCCGCCGCAACATATTAACCCAACCACACCGAGTG
>CAXUIA010000196.1:1398-5097 GCA_964250835.1 uncultured Acetobacteraceae bacterium
CGGCGTCACCCTGAGCAACTTCTTCCCCAAGCCTCAGCTTGTGCACGCCCCAGCCCAGACCGCGGCAGCGCTCGCCTCGGCCACCGTCACCCAGGTCGGCACCAGCTACACGGCGACCGTCAACAAGACGACCTACTACGCCGTCACGCCGTCCGACTTCGCGACCATCTACAACGAGAAGCAGGCCTTTGCCGGCGCGCCTTTCTTTGCAAACCCGGTGACCGGTGCCGGCGAAACCGTCATCGTCGACGAGCAGACCGACATCAACCCGGCCGACTGGAACACGTTCCGCTCGACCTTCGGCCTGACCAAATACAAGGGCACGCTGGCGATCACCCATCCGGGCGGCTGCACCGATCCCGGCTTCACGGCCGCCGACGAAACCGAGGCGGCGATCGACGCCGAATGGTCGGGTGCGGTGGCGCCGGACGCCAACATCGTCGTCGCCGCCTGCGCCGGCACGGCCCCGCTGGAGTTCGGCGTCGCGACCACGCTCCAGAACCTCGTCGAGTTCGGCACCAATGCCGCCGCGATCTCGATCTCCTACGGCGGCTGCGAACAGGGCAACGGACTGAGCTTTGAGCAGGCCTTCACCAATCTGCTCGAGGAGGGCGCGTCCGAAGGGATCCCGATCTTTGTGTCCTCGGGCGACAGCGCGGTTGCCGGCTGCAATGAAGACGCGGTCGCGACCGACGGTCTCGCCGTCAACGGCCTTGCCACGTCGCCGTACGACACCGCCGTCGGCGGCACCGACTTCTACGACACCGCACTCGGCCAGAACAGCAAGTATTGGGCAAGCGCCAACAGCACGACCGGCGGATCCGCGCTGTCCTATGTGCCTGAGATCCCCTGGGACAACTCCTGCACCAACGTCATCAACTACAAAAACGTGGGCGAGCCCGGGCCGATCGTGAACTGCAACCTGGCCAAGCCCAAGGCCAGCTACCAGAACAGCGTCGGCGGCAGCGGCGGTCAAAGCCTGCTTTTCGCCAAGCCGACATTCCAGTTGACCTCCGTGCCCGGCGTGCCGAACGACGGCGTGCGCGACATCCCCGACGTCTCGCTCTTCGCCGCCAACGGCTTCTGGAACCATTTTTACCTCGAGTGCATGTCCAACACCGCCAAAGGGTTCGGCGGCGCGCCCTGCAACTACAAAGTTGCCGCTAATTTCCTCGCGTCCGCCTACGGCGGCACCTCATTCGGCGCCCCCGACTTCGCCGGCATCGCCGCTCTGGTCGCTCAATCGCAGGGCTTCCGGGTCGGCAACATGGCGCCGCGCCTCTACCAGCTTGCTCAGTTGCAATTTGGCAATCCCACCTTGGTGCAGAAGTGCAACGCGACAACTGGGAAGGCCATCTCACCGGTCTGCGTCTTCAATGACGTGACCGCGGGCGACAACACGGCGCCTTGCACGGCCGGCTCGCCGAACTGCGTGACCAACGCCAACTCCACCGCGGGCGTCGGCATCCTTTCGACCACCGCGACGACAGCGGGCGCCGCTTTCCCGTCCACACCGGGCTACGACCTCGCGACCGGTCTCGGCACGGTCAACATCACCAACCTTCTGGAGAGCTACACCAACTACCAGTAACCGCAACGGGGCGGAGCAAACCTCCGCCCCGTCAGGACCGACGCGCATATTGTCTTCGGGCCGCCGTCGTGTTGCCCTCTCCGACAAAGCACAAGCCACAACGGCGCTCGAGTTGGGAGAACGAACAAGTGACCGCCCTAACGCGCCGTTACCGGCGGGTCGCCAGCGCATTGGCGCTCGCCTCCTGCATCACGGTGATCCCATTTCTCGGCCCGCGCGCCGAGACCCTCTCCGTTGCCTGCGGCTCGATCGGCAAGGAGCAGCAACTCTGCCAGAGCCTGACCGCCGAATGGGGCAAACGCACCGGCAACACCGTCAAAGTCGTGGCCATGCCGCCCTCCGACAGCGACCGGCTCGCGCTTTATCGCCAGATGTTCGGCATGCAATCGAGCGACATCGACCTGTTCGAGATCGACACGATCTGGCCGGGCATTCTAGGCTCGAACTTTGTCGATCTTAAACCCTATTCCCACGGCGAGGAGCGGGACGATTTCCCGTCCACTATCACCAACGACACGCAGGACGGACATCTCGTCGCCCTGCCGCTCTACGTCGACGCGGGCCTGCTGTTCTACCGGCGCGACCTGCTCGACAAGTATCATGCGGCCGTACCGCAGACCTGGGCCGATCTCACCGCGACCGCCAAACGCATCCAGGACGCCGAACGTGCCGCCGGCCACACCGGCCTGTGGGGTTACGTATTTCAGGGCAAGGCCTATGAGGGCCTGACCTGCAATGCCATCGAGTGGATCGCGAGCCACGCTGGCGGCAGCCTCGTCGATCCGTCCGGCAAGATCACGGTCGACAACCCTCAGGCCGCAGCGGCCCTCAAGCAAGCCGGCGGCTGGATACGGACGATCGCGCCCGAGGGCGTGCTCAACTATTCGGAGGAGGAATCCCGCGGCGTCTTTCAGACCGGCAACGCGGTCTTCATGCGCAACTGGCCCTACGCGCTGGCACTCGCCGAAAGCCCGGACAGCCCGGTACGCGGCAAGGTCGGCATCGCGCCGCTGCCGCAAGGTTCCGAGCCCGGCGCCCACCATGCCGCAGCACTCGGCGGATGGCAGATCGCCGTCAGCAAATACTCCCATCACCAGAAGCTCGCAGCCGACCTCGCCGTCTTCCTGGCAAGCAAAGCCTCCATCAAGCGCTGGGCGGTCGAGGGCGGCTACACCCCCGCCATCCCGGCCCTTTACGACGATCCCGACGTCAAGCGCGCCAACCCGACGTTCACCCAGTTGCTGCCGATCTTCCAGGGCGCAGTGCCGCGGCCGTCCGCAGTGACCGGCACCAAGTACGACGCCGTCAGCAACGCGGTCTGGAACGCCGCCTACCAGGTGCTCTCAGGCGATCAGGAAGCAGGTGCGGCACTCCACGGACTTGACCGCCAGCTCCACCGGATCGAACGCAGCGGCTGGTAGCCGATGGCCGAACGCTCGCTCGCTCGCACGCGCGCACTGACCGCCTGGTGGTTCCTGGCGCCCTCGCTCGCCACCATGACGCTGGTCGCGGCGTGGCCGCTCGCCCGCACGCTCTGGTTCAGCGTCACCGACGCGGACATGAAGGACCTGTCGGCCGCCAAACTGATCGGTTTCGGCAATTATCTCGGCGACTACGGCGTGCTGAACGACCCCGACTGGTGGCATGCCGTTCTCAACACGCTCGCCTTCACCGTTCTCTCTGTGTCGATCGAAACCGTGTTCGGCATGATCGTGGCACTCGTCCTCAACGCCTCATTCCCCGGGCGCGGCTTCGTGCGCGCGTGCGTCCTCGTGCCCTGGGCAATCCCCACCGTCGTGTCCGCCAAGATGTGGGGCTGGATGCTCAACGACCAGTTTGGCCTCATCAACCATCTGCTGGTGAAACTGCACCTGCTGTCGCATCCGATCGCCTGGACGGCGAACCCGCATCTGGCGCTGATGACGGTGGTTCTGGTCGACGTCTGGAAAACCACACCCTTCATGGCTCTCCTGATTCTGGCAGGCCTGCAGACGCTGCCTCACGATTGCTACGAGGCGGCGAGAATAGACGGCGTCCATCCAGTGCGCGTGTTCTTCAGCATCACACTGCCGCTGCTCCGCCAGGCGCTAATGTTATACGTCATATTT
>CAXUIA010000197.1:0-5096 GCA_964250835.1 uncultured Acetobacteraceae bacterium
GCTAGGCGTCGTTGGCCGGAACGGAGCGGCTTCGCGCGATCAGGGCCGAGTGAAGCGCGGAGAGACTGTTGCCCTGCTCGCGCAGCGCGCCGTTCAGGCGTTCGAGTGCCGCCTGAAGGGATTGCAGGCTGTCAAGGACGTGTTTGTCAGTCGAGCCACTCATAACAAAGACATATAGCACGTTATGGTCTGGGAAAGCGACGCGTTTGCGGTTTCCATGCGGAGCTCAGGTCAGCCTTCGTGTTTTGGGCCGCTCGTTTCGGGTGGGTCGCGCCGATGGGCGGGATGAGCTCGCTCCATCAGAGCGTGGCGCACGCGATCGTTGAGCTCGGAGCGGCGATAAGGCTTGCTGAGCACATCCATCGACCTCGTGCGTGGTGCCTCGGCGGCGAGGTCTTCGTTGTAGCCGGTGGTCAGCAGGACGGCGACGTCGGGCACGCGTTCGCGGACCCGTTCAGCCAGCGTGAAGCCGTTGATGCCGCCCGGCATGACGAGGTCGGTGAAGAGAAGTTGGATGTTTTGCCCATGCGAGTCGAGCAGGGCCAACGCTTCAGCGCCGCTCCGTGCCGCGATCACGCGGTAACCGACATCGGCCAGCCATTCGGTCGCGAGTGCGAGCACATCCTCGTTGTCCTCGACAACGAGGACCGTCGCGCCAGTGGGACCGTATGTCGGCCCGGAGACGACGGGGGCCGGGACGTCGATATCGTGCGGCACGGCGGGGAAGAGCATGCGCACGGTCGTGCCGCGCCCGCGTTCGCTGGTGATGTCGAGACGGCCGCCAGATTGCTGGGCGAAGCCGTGCACCATGGCGAGACCGAGGCCGCTGCCCTTGCCAACGGGCTTGGTGGTGAAGAAGGGTTCGGTCGCGCGCTCGCGCACGTGGTCGGGCATGCCCTCACCCTCGTCGACGACAGAGAGGCTCACGTGGGTGCCGGCGTGATCGGCGTCGCGGACGGCGGCCGTGGCGATGGTGACGGTGCCGCCGCCGGGCATAGCGTCGCGTGCGTTGATGAGGATGTTCAGCAGCGCCATTTCGAGATGGACGGCGTCGATACGGGTGGCCGGCAGTCCGCCGGCGAGGTCGAACCGCAGGTCGACCGTGCCGCCGGCAGTGCTGCGCAGCACTTCGGAGAAGTCGTGGATGAGCCGGTTGATATCGAGGACCTTCGGCTCGAGACGGGTCTTGCGGGCGAAGGCGAGGAGCTGGGTGGTCAGTTTCGCGCCGCGTTCGGCGGCCGCTTCCGCGTGTTGAGCGTAGCGGCGCACCGCTGGGTCGGTGAGCTTACTCTTCAGCATCTCGAGATTGCCGGAGACGATCTGAAGCAGGTTGTTGAAGTCGTGCGCGAGGCCGGCGGTGAGCTGGCCCACGGACTCCATCTTCTGCGCCTGATGGAGAGCCTGTTCTGACGTGCGGCGGCGGGTGATGTCGAGTTGGGACGCAAAGAAGTAGAGCAGCCGGCCGTCACGATCGAAGACCGGCGCGATGTAGACGGCGTTCCAGAACGGCGTGCCGTCGCGCTTG
The DNA here is from genome assembly GCA_964250835.1 of uncultured Acetobacteraceae bacterium. Taxonomy (GTDB): domain Bacteria; phylum Pseudomonadota; class Alphaproteobacteria; order Acetobacterales; family Acetobacteraceae; genus CAXTPV01. Next base: position 1,526 of record CAXUIA010000197.1, read on the forward strand.
TAGTTCAGCAATTCAACGGAGACGGCTCGCTGTTCGGCGATGGCTTGGCGAAGTTCGGTCACCTTGCTGCGGTCGGTTCGAGCGCCCTGCAGGAAGCGACAGTTGCGGTTGACGATCTCGGCCTGCGCGTAGCCGGTGAGGTCCTCAAAGGCGTTGTTGGCAAACACGATGGGGTTGTCGGGCAGATTGGGGTCGGTGAGGACCATGGGCATACGCGTCATTTCGATGGCGGCAAAGAACACTCCGCCGCGATCGTCGAGGCCTGGCTTGGTGATGGTCGCTTCGCGGCGAGGGAGGCGATGGCCGGAGTTTGCGAGATCCACGTCGAGAAGTTCGGTTTGCCCGTCACCGTTGTCACTCGGAGTAGTGGGGTGTCCGAGGTCTTGCTGGCTGGTCATGCACGTGTGGTCCACTTATTGCCGGGCGCGGTTGTCTTGGACGGATACGGGTTAGCACTGGTGTGACGGACTGGAAATATGTTGCAGCGCGATAAAGTTCCGATACGACGTCGATATATCGTCTGCTGAAGACCGGCTTCTGTGCGGAGTTGTTGGGTAGACTCCCGGGGCTGCGCGGTTGAGCGGGCGGTTGGTCTGTCCAACGTCACCGGTGCAGTAACTTCATCCCGCGGGTGCGAACGGCGCGGGGTCCAGAGGCGAAGCCTTTGGCGGGGGCAGGGCAGCGCCCTGCTTCTGCTGCGGGCGGGCTGGCCGCGCGGCGGGGTCGAAACTTGAAATTCGTGGAGTCCGGCGGCGGGGCTGCTCGCGCGGTTGACGGGCCGGTTTGGCGTTAAGCTGCACGGCGTCGCGGTTGGCCAACTTGAAATTCGTGGAGTCGGTTGGGCGGTAAGCCACTGAGTTCATGGATGATGTCGGGAGGGAGGCGAGTTGACTGGCGGACACCGTGCGGGTGATCCGGCGGGGCGCGCGGTCGATGTGAATTTACCGCTTATGCGAGCCGTATGCCTCCGTGTTCAACGCCGCCGGATCGATCTACTTTCTTCACGTCAGCGTTGTAGGAGTCGTAGCTAAACTTGTAGGCATAGGTCTCCGACTTCTCCTGCGGTGTGGTTCTCCAAGTGACAACTAGATCGGCGTGAGAAGCGTCGAACTCGAACGACAAAACACTGCCCCATTCTCCTCCCGTAGTGAGGGAGGTCAGCGGCTGATCGGCCTGCGTCAGCGCACGAACACCTAAGAAGTCGAGTGCTACGGTGTGTTGCTGTTCGTCGTCATCCTCCGCCTCAAACGAGAACTTAAGCTGATCGCTCTCTTGCGAGGCGTTGATGAGGCAGGTGTCGTGGAAGTCGGAACTTTTCAGCGCTTCGAAGAAGTCCATCGTCTAGTTCACGTCTGGCGAGATGTGTGAAGCCCTGCTGCAATCGCGAACAGGGTTACCGTTCATGTCGATATACAGGTCATAGCGCGTCGTAGTGCCGGCAAGTCCGGGCGAGCGGCCTGAGCACCTGTCGTTTGGCCGGCTGAGGCTTTATCGTCGGACTTGTTCGGCTGATCCGATTGCGTGGAAGCTTGTGCCGACGGGGGATGAGAAGCCGAGGCTTGGTTGATGGTGTGGCAAGTTGCGGCGGCGGCTTGGCCGGTGGAACGACCTTCGAGGTAGCCGCCAAGCGCCGCGCCGATGGCGCGACCTCGCAGTGCCTGCAAACATTCCCTCGGGGCCGCTCTCTACAAGGGCGGCGGCGCCGATGACGCCACCTTTTCTTGCTCCGCGGCGGGCGCCGTCGGCGGCACCGGCGACTGTGGCGGCGGCGGCAGGCGTCTTCGTTCAGGTGGGTGCCGGTGGTGGTGACCGGCCCCGATGGTGGGCCAGGCGGCGTGCCGGTATGGGGGAGGTCGGGCGGCGGCTGATTCTCGCGGTCGTGTGGCCCTGTTCGTTGCGCGGCTGAGCGGCGACCTGTGCGGGGAGCTCGTGGAAGTTGGGGTGGTTGGCGTCTGAGCCGTCGCTGTCGGTGGGCGGCGGCAGATAGCTCGCTAGGGTGGTGACGGAGCTGATGGCTTCGCTCACGACTACAGACCCTCTGATCAGGGTTGCTGATCGAGCTGGCCAGCGCTCGCTGTTATTATGTCGCCAGAAAAACCAGGCGGAGTTCAGAGGGCGCTGCCCTTTGACGGGTCTAGTGAAATTTGCCGTTTCGGGCGGCGCGTCGCTGGAGTTTAGGGGTTAGGTGGCGTCACTCGCCGAGTAGGCTGGTGAAAAGACGCGGGATCAGCAACTGCCTGCGGCTAAAAAGGTGTAGTTACTTTGCCTGTGCTTTTTCCTAGGTCGCCGTAACCGTTCGTGCCAACGCAAGCACGCCAGTCGTTTAGCACCCGAGTGCTGCCGATGAGAGAGAGGGAAATCACCGTTTTTGTGCCGAACTTAAGGGATGCTAACGGCGCCTTGTCCATTGCATTCAGCAGAGGAGAGACGTCATTGGCGGTGACTACACCGGTAAGCATTATTCCATTTAGAGCATGCATTGAGAAAGAGTGCTGGTAGGAACCAACAGTTACGGTCATATCTCCGACAGTGTCAGCTGAGAGAGACCAGTCAGCATTTGATGTTCTTATCTCAATTGTCTGCTCGTCGGCTCGGAAAGCTAGCTTTCCGCTATCTCCGACGGCTAAGCAGCCCTCGACTGTCATTCCATCAACCAACTCGGCTGATGCCCAAGCGCCGCTTGCAATGCTCATCTGAGGTTGTTCATCAGCGAAGCTTCGGGTCGATACCAAGAATGCGACTAACAGTAGCGATGATCGCAAGAACACACCCTCCCAGACGTTAGCGTATCAAACTACCTGGCTTACACGTTGTCAAGGCGAGGTCTGGCGTCCCTGTGTCTACCTCCAAGCAGGCGGAAGACATGATCTTTTATATACTAACTACTACATTATCGGCATTTGAAGTGCTGTTCAAATCCTCTCGAGACAAGCCAAGCCTTCATGGCGGCAGCGATCAGTCGAAGCTCTCCACAGCCCGAAGCGCGACTTTATCAAACGCAAAAGCTGTAACTGTACCATCACAAATGCACACAGCGACTCATGTTACCTATTCTTCAAGGCCTTAATTATGTCCATTTTGGGCCGCTCAGGAAAGAATGGTGCGCATCGAATTAGAAACGCATCTTGGAAATGTGGCAGCTCGTCGCTCATTCACATCACAGTAGTGTTGATGGCTAAACGGTTCATCGCCAAATCTGATGGCAGACCACATACTTTTATTCAAGGTGTGTTCCACACCTGTCCGCGCGTTGTGTTTAAGTAAACAACAGATAAGCGTCCCGAGGACAGCGCCAATTTAACTTGCACGATACTGAGATTACCTGGAAATCCAGAAAACCAGGTGTCTTTCTCAGCCGTGATAGATAGAACTTCTAATATTAAGCAAAAGTTCTGGTGATTAACTCTTCAAGACTAGATTGCGCTGGAACGCCAATATCCGCTGTTGTTCTGTCAAACCAGCTGTCTGACGGTCAGTAGATCAGCCTCAGCGAACAAAAAGCGGGCAGTCAATCAGCGGGACCCAATAACTGATCTATCTTGAAACGGTGTCCAGAGGCGAAGCCTTTGGC
>CAXUIA010000198.1:0-4794 GCA_964250835.1 uncultured Acetobacteraceae bacterium
GATGTGGTGCTGCACCGGCCCACGGACACGGGCGTGCGGCGGTTGCTGGGCGGTTAGGTGGTCGGGGCGAGCCAGGTCGCCTTCGCGTTTTTTTGCATCGCTGCCATCGCCTCGGGGGTGGGCGGCAGGCCGTTCCCGATGCGGCGTCCGCCCAGGAGGGTCCGGGTCGAGCTTCAGGTCTATGGTAGGGCCTTGATAGAGCCCATGACGTCGTAGCGCTCGGCCGCGCGGAACAGGGCCGTCAGGCGCTGACCCTCCGTTATTGCCTCGCCCATGTCGTAGTTCTGGGCTTGCGGCCGGGTGTGGACGACGCTGGTTTCGTCGATGATGGCGATGCGGTGCTCGGGCTCGCCGAGCAGTTTGGGCCAGATATGGTCGAGGCCGAAGCCGGAGCGGCTGAGCGCGAAGGTTTCCGCGCAGCGGCGCAGCGCGTCGCGCGAGAAGATCGGGGTCATGACTTCGACGAAATTGGTGAAGCGAAGCGCTGTGCCGTCGTGGCGGCGGGTGATGTCGTGGATGACGTGGCCGGACGGGTCGAGCGAGGGCTGACCGAGCAGGAGGTCGAAGTCGCGCATGCGCTCGAAGGCGATGTTGACGCCGCGCCAGCTCCAGGCGAGATCGTCGTCGGGAAAGGCCACGAAATCGTAGCGCCAGAGCGGGCTGTCCTGCCAGAACAGGCGGTGAACCGCCTGCCATTTCTGCACGTCAGGCTGGAGAATATGGTAGTCGGCGTCTGGATCTTCGTCGAATCTGGCGAAGCTGTCGTACCAGCTGATGCAGAGATCCCAATTGCGGTCGGCGGGATCGATGTCGCGTGCCCAGCCGCGGTGCAAGGAGGTTGTGCCGGCGCGAAGGACGACGAGGTTGCGACGCGGCACGAGGTTCTCGCGCGGGGTGGGCGTGTGGCCGGCGGGCGCGATGGTGTCGAGCTTGGGAACTTCGCGCAGATAGTGGCGCGCATCGTCGGCCAGGAAGGTGCCTTCGAGATAAAGGCGGCCGTCGCGGATTTCGTGACGGTCAAAGATCGACGAGGCGCAGCCTGACCGATCGAGAATGGCAAGGCGGGGACCGCGGAACTCCCAGCGGTGCTCGTTTGGATAACGGTAGCCGGCGATGCGGCCGTCCTCGCCGAGGATCATGCGCGTGGCGTAGGTGGCCTCATTGACCCGGCCATATTCCCATTGCCGCGACGTCAGGGTCAGGACGCTCAGGTCGTTCGCATCGGGTGCGGACATCGGGTTCCCCGGGGTTGGCGTGACAGTCTCATGAACGGCTCGGCCTGTCAGCATCCTGAGCCGGCGATTGTCACAGGCCCGGGTCGAACGTATGCTTGTTAGATTGGCTGAGAGTCGATGCTGTTGGCGCGCTACGCCGTCCTTTTCAAAGGTCATTTCTGGGACGGGTTTGTCCAGCGTCAGCTCGAACGGCTGCGGGCGCGTGTCGGAGGGGGCGACCTGTTCGTCTTTCTCGACGAGACGCGGGGCCCGGTGGGCGATGTCGGCCATGATCCGGCCTTTGTGCTGCGTGCGACCGAGGCGGATGCGGAGGCGCTGGGGCTCGCACGATCCGGCCATGCGAGCGAGTTCTGGTTCAGCGCCGACTACGCGCTGCACCTGCTGAGGCAGCGGGCGCCCGATTACGACCACTTTGTCATGGTGGAGTTCGACGTTGTGGTGCAGATCGATCTCGATACGATGCTCGAGGCGGTTGCACGCGAAGAGATCGACTTTGTCGGCCAGCCGATTGCCGATCCGCCGATCGAGGAGTTTCATTGGCTCTCCTCTGCGACCGAGGCTTACGACATCGGCGACATGCGGCACTGGTTGACGTGCGTGTCGGTCTTTTCGCGGCGCGCGGCGGAGTTGCTGTTTGCTCGCCGTTTGTTGTTAAGCGACAGGCTCCGATCGGGCGAGATCACGCGGTGGCCGATGTGCGAAATTGCGGTCGCGACCGAGATCAATCTAGGCGGACTTCACATGAAGCCGCTCGAATATTTCGGATCGCTCGAGTTCTTCCGGTGGGCGCCGCCCTTCGATGAGGCGAGATTGCCGAAGCTTGCTGCTGGCGCGTTCGTCCATCCGGTGCTGGATGCAGCACGGTTCGTGACCAAAATCCTGGCGTGGACTGCGGGATATCACGAGGAGTTCTTCGACCGGGACAGCCCGATCTGGGAGTATTTCGGGGATGCGGAGGCGAAGCGGTTGGTGCTGCCTTTGCTGTTTGACGAGGAGCGCCGCAAGCTTCGGTTCTCGTATCGGTCCCGTATCATCGAAATGATGCACGAGGAGGGCGAGACGGACTACCTCGCCTTTCACGGGCGAGATGGACGCAATGTGGCGCTGGGAAAGCAGACGACGCAGAGTTCCTGGATCGTGGGCCGGCCGCCGGCCGAGCTCGCTCATGAGGCGGTCGCGGGTGTGGTGACGGGGACGGCGACGTTCCATACCGAAGCCGAATTTCGGCCCTGGTGGATGGTCGACCTGGAGATGCGGACGGAGATCGAAGAGGTCCGGGTTTTTAACCGGATGGACATGCGCGAGCGGGCGGACGGGCTGGCGGTCCTGACGTCGGATGATCTGCGCGAGTGGCGCGAGGCGGGCCGTCACGCGGGGGAAAGCTTCGGCGGAGCGGATGGGCGGCCGCTGGTGGTGCGGGTGGGCTACGCGGCGCGCTTCGTCCGGGTGGAGCTGCCGGAGACGGAGTATTTGCATCTGGACCAGGTGCAGGTGATCCGCCCGCGCCGGGGTTGAGCGGGGTTGCGGGGCGGAATGGCTTGGTCTACATGCCCGCGCTCGGCGCCCGTAGCTCAATTGGATAGAGCACCAGACTACGAATCTGGGGGTTGGAAGTTCGAGTCTTTCCGGGCGCGCCAGCATCGACCCTCCGGCGATGCCTGGTGGGTCGGCAGACACCCCGTGACCGTCCGGTCGAACGCGTCGAAGATGTGGTCGATGAATGGGTTCTTTGTCGCCAGCACGCCGTCCTTGTCCTCCGGATGGACCAGCATCGTGGCGTTGGCCTCGAACAGCAGGATGCGCCCGTCCGGCAGCAAGCTGAAATCGATCCCGCCATAGCCCAGGTCCAGGCGGTGGCCGACCTCGTGCAGAGCGGCGACCGCGCGCGGTCCGAGAACGCCGTCCATGTCGGCAAGGAAGCGCAGCTCCTCCTCGCGCTTGGCGTCGTGCTCGATCATGTCGGCCGAAAAATAGTGGACGAGCCAGTGCGGCGAGATCGCCAGGTGATAGGGAAACGGCTGCCGGTCGACGAAGATCACCCGGTATTTGCGGTAGAAACCATCGGGTGAGGCATAGTCGCGGTATTCGGTGAGGTAGGCGTCTCCGCTGCCCTCCTGCCAGGCTTGCGCGAACGCCTCATCGGTGTCGAGCCGCCGGACGGTCTCGCCGCCATGGCGTCCGGCCTCGCGCAGCAGGACCGGCACGCGCAGCGCGGATTGCGCGAGTGCGAGGTCCGGCGCGAGCCTCGCGCGCTCGCTTTGCGACAGGCGCACGCAGTGCGGGATCACCAGCCCGTCGATGCCCTCGAACAGGAGGCCGATCCGGTCGCGCCGGGTGCGCAGAATGTGGGCGGCACGATTAAGGAACGGCGCTTGGGTTCGCCGTTCGAACTCGGCCACCTTTGCCAGGGCCGCGGCACCTTGATCGGCATCGCCCACCACGTTGAGGACGACGTGGTAGGGCGGCAGGCGGCGCTCGTGCTCTTCGTCGCCGAACTCCAGCATCCACTTGACGATGTTCATGTTGAGGCGCTGAAGCAGATGCTCGTCGGGCACGTTGCCGTCCCACGAGCTCAGCACCAGCAGCGTGCCATCCGGCTCTGGGCGCTTGCGCGTGGTGCGGAAGCTCTGCCGCGCGTAGAGCAGACGCAGCAGGCGATGGGCTTCGTCCTGTTGCTCGCGCTCCATCAGCGCGCCCGTCGCTTTCCAGACCGCGATTTCGAGATCGTCGTCGACCAGCGGCTGCTCGGCGAGCAGGGTCTGCAGGATCGCGACCGACTCGATGAGGTAGCTCCGCGCCTCGTCGGCTAGGCCCGATGCGGCCGCGGCCTCGCTGGCCCGGTTGAGCGCCACCGCCCGGATCCGTCCGGTGATCCCGTAGGTGAGGACGGTGCGGAACATGTCGAGCGCTTCACCCGGCCGCGAGAGCTTCAGAAGGGCCGCACCGATGCCGCTGAGCGCCACGGACCGTTTGCCCTCGTCGCCCGGGTAGACGCGATCGATCACGCGCAGCGCCTGCTCGTGACGCGCGAGCGCCGCATGGTAGTCGCCGAGCGCCTGAAGCACCCAGCCGAACCCGGCCAGAACGCGCGAAACCGGCTCCCCGTCGCCGACCAGCGTCAGCAGCGCCTCGTAGCGCTGTTTGGCCGTCTCGAACTCGCGCTGCTTGCCCGCGTCCTCCGCCTCGTTGACGAGGTGGTCTATGTGCGCCGCATCCATGCCCGTCCCTTTCCTTGTTCCGGTGGCGTAATTTTGGCACTGCTGTTAGTGAGGCGGGCCCGGAGACGCCGTTCCCGGCGGGGTGCGGGGCAGCGCTCCGCCTTTGCTAGAAGCTGGACGCATGACCATTCGCCTGATCCCGCTCCCGGCGCTTTTGCTCGCGGCCGGCTGCACGATGTTCACCGAACCGCATCCCCATCCCGCGCCGGCGACGATCGCGTCCGGCCAAAGCCCGACGGTCCTGACCCATCTCGGCGAGGACACCGCGCGCGCGGGCGACCCGGCCAGCGCCGTGCAGCTTTTCCGCTCGGCCTCGCGCGCCGCGCCGGACGATCCGGCGC
>CAXUIA010000198.1:4804-5085 GCA_964250835.1 uncultured Acetobacteraceae bacterium
ACGTAAACGATCCCCAGCGGGCCGAGCAGGCGTTTCGCGGTGCGCTGGCTCTCGCCCCCGACAATCGCGAAGCCAAGCGCGGGCTCGCGGTCGCGCTGATCGGCGAGGGCCGGGCGGCGGACGCGCTGCCGATCCTGCACGGCCTGGACGACGACACCGTTGACCCTCGGATCCTGCGCGCCGAAGGCACGGCGCTCGACATGCTCGGGCAGCGCGAGGCTGCCCGGACGGTGTATCGACGCGGCCTGAGCGCCCATCCGACGGACGCCGACCTGCACGGC
>CAXUIA010000199.1:0-4469 GCA_964250835.1 uncultured Acetobacteraceae bacterium
GCTGAGATCTGCCAAGGCGCGGGTCTGCTCGCCAATGGCCGCGACCAGGCTCTCTATGAGCTTGGACAGGCTCGGCCCATCGTCGTTTCGGTTGGCCGTCAGCAGCTCCAGGATCGTGTGGAGGAGCCGGCCATGGACTGCCTGCTCGGCGAGGATGCTGGCCAGGATGGGCGACGATGCCACCGCGCCTTCCTCTCGGCTGCCCTCTTGGTCGTGCTCGTTGTCGGTCATCGAACGCCTCCTCCTGCTGGCAGCAGGGTCGGCGACGGGGTTGCGAGTGAAGGCGCGGTTTGTCTCGGAAGGTGCCAAAATGACCGAAAGTTAATGTTGTCTCGCAGCTACTCACGCGCTCGTGAGGTCAAAAACGTCGGTTCGCAAACCGCACGCCTGCACCTCTGGTGCAATGGTGTATGACCCTCTCTCCTCCCATGGCACTCCGACAGCACTCGGATGGCACTAGGACGGCACTTCGATGGAACATGGATGGAACCTGTCCGGTCCTAGCTGAGCGTCAGCTCCGACGCGGCAGCGAAAATCCTTTGGCTTAACTCGCAACTGGCCGTCGCACCCTCCTCTCGAACGAGGAGACGCCTATGCCTGAACCGCCAAGCAGTTTCGCACCCGGCCAACGGCGTCAGCCCTTGACCTCGAACAGCGTGATGAGGAAAGCGGCGGCCGACTCTTACGGCTGTCACTCCGACGTCTATCGATGGCTGCTCCGCAAGCACAGGCAGGTCAGCAAGGCTTTGGCCAAGCATGAACCGTCCTGGCAAACGATAACCGACATGCTGATCGCCGATGGCGTCAGCGGCCGGGCGGGGTCAACACCGAACCCTAACTCCGTTTGCAGAGTGTGGGCGCGAGTTTGCCGAGACATCGACGCTAAGCGCCGTGGGTCATCGACCAAGCGACAGAAGAAAAAGACGTTCGACTCTCAACGCGCGAAACAAACCCCGGTGCAGGCGCATGGCGGCAGTCCCAGTCGGTCTCCAGCCAAACCACCGGAGGCACCTCCACGCTCGTCACTGCTTGGCAGGGTGGACCCATTACCGGCGACCAATCCCGCCCTGATCGTCAACAACACAGACTGCACGCCCGAGGAAGCCCTGGCAGGCCTTCGCCGCATCATTGATCACCGGAGTGGCCGGTGAAAACGTCAAAAAGGAAAGCGACCATGGATCAGTATGTGCCGGCCCGTCATCCCTTTGCCTTACCTGATGCGTTCCTGGAACCAAGGATGCCGTCCATCGCATTCCGATTTGGGCGGGGCCGCACAGGTGGCACGACGAAGCTCGACATCGACATCCAGTTTGCCCGTGCTGCCGGACGGACGGTCATCGTCGGAGACGGAGATCGCCGGAACCCGACGCTCTCTACACTTTACCCGACTGGCGCCGAGGGAGGTGCGCTGCCTCCGCCCGTGACCGACGAGACCGCGGACGTAAAGGACTGGATCACGTCCTCGATCGGGGAGGCCATCTCTCGACAGCAATCTCTCCTGGTGGACATGAGCGGCGGGGATCGGGCGATGCAGGAGTATGGCCGTGATCTAGGCATTGAGGAATTATGCCAGGATAGCGGCTTCCAAGCGCTGGGGTTTTTTACATGTGGTCCGGAGATGGACGACTTCGACCACATCTTGTCCATCTGGCGCGCCGGCTACTATCGGCCGAAGCGTAGTATCCTGGTGTTCAATGAACACTTGGTTCCTCAGGGCCGGACGATGAAAGGGGCTTTCGACCCGATCATGGACCGACCCGAACTGCCCGAGCTTATGAGCGCCGGGATGACGGTCATGTTTATGCCGCGTCTGCCTTGCATGGGCGAGTTACGGCGAAGCGGGCTGTCGTTCCTCGAAGCTGCCAGCAACGCGCCTGGACGCGACGGGAAACCGATGGACCCAGTGCGCCAGTTCATGGTCCGCCAGTTCCTGGCGAAGGTTATGGCAGAGTATGCTCGTATCGGCGCGTTAGTGTGGCTGCCATGAGCGGTTCGTCATCCCCGACCAATCGGTCGAGTGCCGCGTCTGCCAGTGGAAAAGGCATCGCTCGTGTCGAACCGACTTTGCAGAGGTCGCAGCAGGTTTCAAAGCCCGGTGATCCTCGGGATGCTGCAAGTGCTGCGCTCATCGAATTGCGAACCTGCTTAGCCGGGTTGGACGATGCCATGCGGATTGAGGGAATCGAGCCGCATGGCGTGCTTGGCGTTTGGTGTCGTGCGATGCGGGCGGGTCTGCTCGCGTTCTGCTGCGCCGTCGATTTATCGACGGCGCGTGTCGAGGGCCGTTCCGAGATTATCGAGGGGGCCATGCGGGAAGAGGTTAACCGCGTGAGGGTGGCGATCGAGGAATCTCGGGCGGAGACCGTGCGTGCCAGGATCAGCACTGCCCATAGCGAGGAGGTGCGGAAGGTCGAGAACCTAAAACTGGCTCGTGAACTGGGCGAGGGCATCAAGGAGACTCTGAAGTCAACGATGCTGGCTCGCGAGATACGGTTCAACCGTCGACAGAACTGGAGCGCGGTGTCTCTAGTCGCACTTGCTGCGTTCGCATGTTTCATCGGGGGTGGTGTCTGGAGTGGTTACCGCAGTGACCATGGGGTGATCGGTAGGTGCCTTGCCAAGCAGGTTCCGGACGAATCTGGCCAGCACTTCTATTGTTCAATGGATGTGGTGCGGGGTGGCTCGTGACAAATCCCCTACGGCTTGCTGGCGTAGTCGTAATTGTTGCCGTGTCTGGCTGTGCTGGTCCCCTGTCGTCGGGCGGCGGTCCAAGCACAGGATCACAGAACGACATCATCAGCCCGCCCCTTATGTCGATTGCGTGCCTTGGCGTGGACAGGGGTACGGCGATCCTTTCGGGACCAGGTGGTGCGTCGATCATGCTCGGTTACACGGGTAATCAGGTTGCCTCGGATGGTTATGTCTACGAGGGCTATGCGCGAATCCTGTTCCGGGAAAGCCAATCCGGATGGGTACTCGCATCGGCCACACACCCTTTTGCCCGGCCCGGCTTCCCGTCGGTCCGATGCCAAGTTGCGGGTATTCGTCCAGACGGATCACCAGTCTTTCTCTATCGCTGAAAATGGCTGGCCTAGCTCGCAATCTCACCTTGCATGGTGGCGTGACAAGCATCGAGGAACTCGCCATGCGTCGTCGCTCCGTTTTTCGTCGCTCTTGCTCTCGGGGAACCAGCTTGGTCAGTCCCTGCCAATCTGGCCTAGCCAGCAAGAACGGACGGGAGGCCATTATGACCCGCACCGGTCTTGTGGTCCTGGTAGCCTGCTTTTCGTCGGTGGCGGTCATGGCGCAACCGTCCCCTTCGAGCTGGAGTGGGGTCCCTGAGCAGATAATTCCATCGTCGGCCGAGGTAGGGGCACCCACGTTCACGACACCCAGCGGCTCGGGATCGTTCGGCGGTCTGCAAGGCAACCCTGCTGGTGGTGGTGGCATTGGGTCTGGTGCGACAGAAGCGCTGGCGCTGATGACGAGCACCTCTTGGGGATCCCAGGCGGCCGCGAATGCTCAAGCCCTCGGGGTCAACCCTGCCGCGATTGCCGCGATGTGTGCCGCTGAAAGTCACTGCCAGAACCTACAAGGGTCAGGGTCGGCAAGCGGGCCGTTCCAGATGATCGACTCCACTTACAACGCGATGATCGCTGCGGCTGCCAAGGACAACCCCTCGCTTGCCGCGTCCTTTGCTGGGAAGGGCGACCCGGCTACGGAGGCGGCGGCCTCTGCGGAGTTGATGAAGACGCTGGCCGTGCAACTTCAGTCGGCCGGCGTGCAAAACCCGACCGTGATGGATGTGCGAGCTGGGTATGCGTTTGGCGGCTCTTACATGGCTGCGGCCGATAAGGCTCCCGACAGCACGCCACTGAGCCAGATCGTCACAGGGTGGACGCAAACAACCTACCAGCAAAACGGGCTGACGCCTGATACGACAATCGGGCAATGGCGTCAGACACAAATAACGAGGTTTGGCGCCTCATCGGCCAGCCAAACTGTTCTAGGAGGTTAATTATGTCGAGCACTCGTCGGGCCATCGGTGCCCTTCTACTCGTCGGTTCATTCAGTGGCCTGTTCAGCCAAGCGCACGCCGTCTCTGTTAAGAACAGGCTGGACGGTTATGTTTGTATCGGGATCATTGTTCCTGGTGCCAACGATCCGAGGGCACTTGTGCAGCTCCCGCCGGTTTATGCGGCGCCTTCGCCAAGCTCGGCCAAAGTCGGGGTAGGGTCATCGGTGATGATCGCGGCATCGCCGATCACGCCGACAGACGGTTTCGTTGGCGTGCTGCTCGGCAACGGCAAGCGAGGGTGGGTTGAGGCGACCCTTATCGAGCGGTGGCACGCTGCTATGTCTCCCAATGCGCGCTGCTATCCAGCCTTGATGTCTGACGGTTCGTATGCCTTTGATTACGAGACAGTTAGGCACTGAGCTGGTTGGCACGACAGTAGCGTGCTAGAGGC
>CAXUIA010000199.1:4479-5077 GCA_964250835.1 uncultured Acetobacteraceae bacterium
GGCGCCGGGGGGTGGTCGTGGCCCCACCGCCACCCGCTATAGGTGAGACAGGCTCCGACGCCGGCGATGGCCAGATAGACGAAGAAGTCGCTGGTGATGTTCCCAGTCATGGTTGCTCTTCTCCGCCATAGGCAAATGGCCTACTCAGGTGCGACGGGTGATCCACAGTCCGCCTACGATGCAGATCGCCGCGATGACGGTTGGGACGATGAAGCCGTAGACTTCCAGGGTTGTCATTCTTCCAGCCTTCCGAGGATTCCGCGTGCGACGACATGCAGGCCGAGTGCGAGTGCCACCCACCATACGCTCATTGCGAGCCTGATGGGAGATGGGGTTGGGCTGTCCGAGAAGACAAGGCCGATTATGGGGACGACTGCGCCCGTTACGACGAATGCCAGGCCGACCGTGTTGAGGCTGGTGGCCGTCAGCTTTGTTTTCTCATTTCGTGCGGCTTTCCCGCTTCCTGGCATGGCCTGATCTCGCTGACTTGGGGGGAAGGAAGGTCCAGGAAACCATGGGGGCGCTTGCCCCCTTGGTTTCTTGGTCGCTGCCGGCGGGTGCGGTTGCTAGTCCAGGTAGATGCCGAGGTCGGCCAGAC
>CAXUIA010000200.1:0-1788 GCA_964250835.1 uncultured Acetobacteraceae bacterium
GTGGCGGAGAGCGGGATCAGCTCGGGGCTGCTGACGATCTGGTGCCGGCATACCTCGGCGTCGTTGCTGGTGACGGAGAATGCGAGCCCGGAGGTGCTGCTCGATCTGGACGCGTATTTCAGTGTGCTGGCACCGGAGGATCCGGGTCGCTACCGGCACTCGATCGAGGGGCCGGACGACATGCCGGCGCATCTGCGGGCGGCGTTGACGCAGGTGCAGCTCACCGTGCCGGTTCGTGAGGAGGCGCTGGCGCTGGGGACCTGGCAGGGGATCTTCGTTTTTGAGCATCGTGCACGGGCGCACCGGCGATCGTTGGCGCTGCATCTGATCGGGGACTGATCGGGTTAGGGAGTTGTTTACCGGACGGCTGCATGCTCGGCTTGGGTTGGGCCGGGGGCCGTGGTGGATCGGGCGCAGGCGTTGCTGGTGGCGGGTTGGTTGGCAGAGGTGACGGTGGTCGCCGACGAGGTGGCGCCGCTCGTGGACGAGCTCGAGCAGGCTGAGGCACTGGCGCGCTGCCGGGATGAGATCGGGCGAGCGATCGAGCGCCTCTCGGCGGGTGGTGTGGTGACGTCCGCACAGGCGGCGGAGCCGGTGTGGCTCTGCGCGGGGGTGATCCTCGGACTTGATCTGGAAGATATGGAAATGGTGGCGGAGCGGGTGGAGTTGCTCGGCGACCGGATCGTCCGGGTCCTGCCGGAGATGCGTCACGCGCTGGGGTGATTGGCGCGACGCCCCCGGCAGGTCGTGATCCGGTTCAGGTTGCGGGTCTAGGGCGGATCCCACGACCGCGCGCGGTCGAGGTTCTCCCCCGACGCGTGCGTGGGGGAGAGGTCGAGGAGGCGGGCCAGGCTTTGGACCGTCGAGAAGATCGCGACCGTGGCGGAGAGGATCGCTGCGGCGCCGCACAGGATGGTGCCGTCCTGAGCGAAGACGTTGGGGCGAGCGCCGTTGCCGAGGAGGGCTGCGATCAGCAGCGAGGCGCCGGTGAAGACAATGGCGAGCGTGGCGCGTTCGATGCTGGCGACGAGCGCCTTTTCGGGGTCGGTCGGATCGCTCCCGGTTGGTGGATTTGAGGTGGTTCTGGAGTGAGTGAAGAACGGGTCATCGTTGTTGGAGACGATGATGTCGGTGAGGTCTTGGGTGAGATCATGGGCCAGGCTCGTTTGGGCGGACACGGTTTAAGCTCCTTGGCGCGGCTTCTGCCGGTTGCGGGATCCGTGATTGCGGCACATGCGCCGTGATCATGGCGGCACCGTGTTGGCCGAAGCGGGCGTCGAAATCCTTTAACGCTGCCAAAGAAACGCTGAATTTTTTTGAATGGATGCACGGCGTGGGCCGATAGCAGCCTTTTGGTCGCGACAGCGGAATGGTATAGGCGGTACGCACCCGAGAAACGGGTATTTCAGCATGACGACGCTTGAAGCCACGCATTGCTATCAGTTCGGCCGGTTCTTGCTTGAACCGGAGCGTCGCTCGCTCCGGGCGGGACCGACGATGGTTCCGCTTGGGGCGCGCGCGTTCGACATCCTGCTGTTTCTGGTCAGGCATCACGACCGTGTGGTGACAAAGGACGAGATCCTGTCGGAGGTCTGGCGCGGAACGATCGTCGAGGAAAACAATCTCGCGGTGCATATCTCCACGCTTCGTCGTGCGCTTGGCGAGAAGCCGGGCGGGGATCGGTTCATCGCGACGATTTCGGGCATGGGTTACCGTTTCGTGGGGGCCGTCCGTGAGGCGGCGCTCGGAGAGCCGTCGCCCGGGGAGCCGTCGCTTGGAGGGCCGGCG
>CAXUIA010000200.1:1798-5046 GCA_964250835.1 uncultured Acetobacteraceae bacterium
GGCGCACGCGGCGGCGCGGTTCAAGTTCAAGCGGAACGTGGCGACGCCGCCGGAAGCGGCTGTCAGCTTGGCGCCGTTGCGCAAGGCGGCGTGGACGAGAGGGCGGCTCGTCGCGGCCATGGCGGCGCTGGCCGCCGTGGTCGTCGGGCTCGTGGCGTTTGAGTGGCGTGCGCGTTTGGAGGCGTTCGATGCGCCACGGCTGTCGATCGCGGTGCTTCCGTTTCGCGACCTTGGCGGAGGACCGGGGGACTACCTTGCGGACGCGGTGACGGACGATCTGACATCAGATCTTTCGCACATTCCCGATAGCGTCGTGATTGCGCGCGAGAGTGCCGAGACGCTGCGTGGGCGCACGATGCGTCCACCGGAGATCGGCCGCGCGCTGCGTGTACGATATCTGCTTCAGGGAAGCTTACTGGGCGAGGGCAAGCACCTGCACGTCAATGCGCGATTGGTTGACGCGGCGTCCGGCATGCAACTGTGGGGGAGCGTGTTCGACGTCGATGATCCGGATCTTGCTGGAAGCCTGAACGAGATCGTCGAGCGGGTGTCGAGCGCGCTGCGATTTACTTTGGTTCAGGCTGAGGAGACGCAATCGTTGCGTCGGCCTGCGGCGAACCCAGACGCGCTTGATCTTTACCTGCGAGCCAAGTCGACGCTTGATCGCAGCACGACGTTTGAGGGGCTGGTGACCGCTCAGGCTCTGCTGGAACGCGCGATCGCGAAGGCACCGGATGACAGCAACGCGCTTGCCCAGTTGGGCTTGGTGCTGGTGCATAAGATCGGCGATTACATCGATCCCGACGAGGATGCGGATTTTGCTCGGGCGAAGACGTTCGTGGCTACCGCCCTGTCGACCGGGCCGCAAAATCCGCTGGCGATCACGGCGCGCGGCATGCTGGCCTGGGTGGATGGGCGCTGTCAGGAGGCGCAGCCGAGCTTTCGCGCGGCGCTGATGCTTGACCCGGACAATCTTCAGGCGCGCAACGGACTTGCGCTGTGCGCCCGGCAGCTCGGCAACATGGCCGAGATGATCGGTCAGTTCACGGAGATGCTGCGGATCGATCCGATCGGGCCGGGCCGTGCGCAGATCGAGAACTCCGTTGGAATGGGTTACTTGATGCTGGGGCGCCCGTCGGCGGCGATTGACTGGCTTAACCGCGCCGGGGCAGATGCCGGATCTGATGATCAAGATACGCCGACCGGGTTGGGCTGGCATGATTGCCGTTGGGTTTTCCTGATCGCGGCGGAGGAGCTGTCAGGAAACAAAGGAGCGGCCTCTCGGCTTTATCGCGAGTTCCAGAACCGCCGGCCTGAAGTATCGGTGTTTCAGTTCGGTCAGTATTTCAGCCGTTCCATCCGCGAAATGCCGGGGTCTCAGGCCATGCTCGGCGCGCTCGCCGCGGCCGGGATGCCCGCTTTTCCGCCGGATGGCCTGCCGGCGGTGCTGCAGGTTGGCTTGCCGCAGAGACGTGGCGATTACACGCCTGCACCGGCTTTGATCCCGGGAGGTCAGGTTATCGACGCGCCCACGTTGCACGCGTTGATGTCGAGCCCGGCAAGTCCGCTGGTGCTGGATGTCGGCACAGGGGCGAGCGTCGCACCCGGCGCGACTTGGATGGATCTTGACGAGTCGAGCGACGATGTCGGGCGTATGCTGCAGACCGAATGGCCGGGGTCGAACGACCGAACGATCGTTACGATGGGGATCGGCCCGCTTGGATGGGACAGCTACGACGTGGCTCGCTGGCTGATCTCACACGGCTTTCGCCATGTTTTCTGGTTCAGAGGCGGCGAGGCGGCTTGGGTGAAGGCCGGCTACCCCGTCGAAGACCGACGAGCTTTTTAGTATCCGCCACCAGCACAGGAGCGTGAGATGGTCGATGACGTGACAAAGGATACTTCGCCGGTACCGATCTTTGATCGCCGGTTCCAGCCGGCGAATTCCGCAGACGTGATGAACCAGACGGTTCTTTCGCTTCCATGCAGCGTTTGGTGGGGCATGGAGAACGACGCGAAATGCATCAAAGAGATGAACAAGATCCAGATGCAGTATGCGCTGGATGTGTCGAAGGCGGCGGTCACGGCTTACCAGGCGGTCCTGGTGGAGATCAATAAGATGCCCGGCTGACGGGGATGATCTCGGCGAGGTGATCGGCGGGATCGTTGATGCCGCCGAGGATCGTCACCTCGCGTATGGTGTCATTGCGGTCGCGCAGGCGGCGCCAGTCGGCGTAGGTGTGGCGGGCGAGCGGGGTGAAGGTCCGCAGGCCGCGGCGGGCGGGCCGGCGGATGGTCGATCCGCTGTTGATGGCCGACAGTTCCATTCGTCCGGCATGCCGGCGCGCGAGGCTCAGCGTGTCGAAGACCAGGATGACGCGGTCGTGGGCACGGTGCAGGCGGGCGTCGAGCAAGCGGTCGGCGTCGGCGCGGTTGGCCCACAGGAAGACGCGTTGGTTGAGGATTTTGAGCCAGTCCGCAGGGGTGAGGCCGTCATCGAGGCAGGCGGCGAGCGAGGACATGATCAGCGGGCGGTTGTCGGTGATGGTCACCGATCCGTGCAACGCGTGGGTGAGGACGACGCTGGCTGGGCGGCGCGCCGGAAGGGTGGCGCGCGTTTGGTCTCCGACCGCGAACAGGGGCAGGAGGTCGTCGGGCGCAAGCAGGCCATGGCGGTGGATGCTCACGGCCGCCGCGGGGATGGTGACGTGATACAGGCGCGGGTGGAGACGCGCGAGTTCCTCGGGCGTCAGGGGCGGGCCGAGAAGCGGAAGATGGTGGTCTCATCGAAGAGCTGGCCGGGCTTGAGCTCGGTGGTCGGAAAGCCGGGCTGGTTGGGACTGTCGGGGAAATGCTGCGTCTCGAAAGTGATGCCGTCGGGCTGGCGGTAGATGCCGCCGACGCCGACGTCGTTACCCTTGAGAAAGTTTGCGGTGTAGATCTGCACGCCGGGCTGGGTGGTCTGGCAGGTCAGCGTGCGGCCGGTGTTGGGGTCGAACAGGCTGGCAGCAAGCCGCAGGCCCTGGCCATTGACGACCCAGTTGTGGTCGAAACCGTGGGCGGCGACGAGCTGCGGGTCGGGGTCGCGGATGTGCTTGCCGATGGGTGTGGGCGCGCGAAAATCGAACGGCGTTCCCCCGACCGGATCGTTGTGGCCCAGCGGGATGGCGGTGATGTCGGTGGGCGTGTAGCGGTCGGCGTTGCCGGTGAGCACCTGGTCGTAGACGCCGTCGCGTCCGCCGCCACCG
>CAXUIA010000201.1:0-1342 GCA_964250835.1 uncultured Acetobacteraceae bacterium
CGATCCGGACGCCGCTGATCTTGACCTGCTGATCCGCCCGCCCCTTGAACACGACGCTGCCGCTCACGGTGTCGAGCTCGACCAGGTCTCCGGTCCGGTAGAACCGCACCTCGCGCCCATCCAACGCGAAGCCGAAAAACGGGTCGACCGCTTGCGGCACGGTGTAGCCGTCCGCCACCTGTGCGCCCCCGATGCTGAGCGGGCCGATCACCCGTCCATCCGACTGCTCCCGCTCCTCGACCAGAAATACACTGTTCTCGAGGGGTGCTCCGATCTCGACCCGATCAGGTCGCGGTGTGCGCGGCACCAGCCAGTTGGCAACCGCGAGTGTCGTCTCCGCCGGCCCGTATGAGTTGCGCAGGACACATGACGGCATCCGCTCCGCAACCCTCCGCGCCAGCCCGGCCGACCAACTCTCGCCTCCGCAAAACAGCAGACGAAGATGGTTGCGTTCCACGAAATCCGCCCGTTCCAGCAGTGGACCCAGAAGGCTCGGCACGAAGCCGGCGATCGTGACGCCCTCGTCGACCATCAGATGAGCGACCGCGCGCAGGTCAAAGAAACGCTCTTGCGGATAGACGACCATGCGGCCGCCCGAGACGAGCGGCAACACAAATTCCCAGACATGGACATCGAACGCGAGCGAGGTCTTGAACAGGATTCGGTCCCGCTCGCCCGGTGCCGCAAGGTTTGACAACGACGCAAGCCGATTGAGGAGCGCCCGGTGCCCGACAATCACTCCCTTCGGAATGCCGGTGGTGCCCGACGTGTGCGCCACGTAGCATGCCGCCCCATGACGGCCGGACGTCCCGCGGCGCCGCAACGTGAACAATTTCCGCCCTGCGACGACGCAGGACGACGAGCGCTCATACCCTTCAAGCTCGAAGGCTTCGCGATCGGTCACGACTGCATCGAGCCCGCTCGACTTGACCATCGCCGCGATCCGCAAGTCGGGATGCTCGCTCGCCAACGGCACGTAGGTCGACCCGCGACGCCACACCGCGAGTGCTGCCACGACGACCGCCGCCGAACGAGCCACATGCACCCCGATCCGGGCGCCCGCCGGCAAAGCGCACAGTGTCGCGGCGCCGGCCAGCAGCTCGGGCCCCGTTAGTAATGCATCACGCGAGGTGAGCCGCGTCCGCGCACCGCTCGAGCCAAGCGACGCCTCGATCAAGGGCCAGACATCGTCACCCGGCACGAAACGTTTCGGTCCCTCGATCAGCCAGGCGGACGAACCCGCCAAACCAACCTGTTTGATCACGCCGCTTCCGCCGTTTGCAGATGGCGATCGATCACCGCCGCCAGCGCCGCGGCGCACTCGCCCTGCACCATCGTGTGG
>CAXUIA010000201.1:1352-4682 GCA_964250835.1 uncultured Acetobacteraceae bacterium
CCCCCCAACACCCCCACATCGCCGGCATACGGCAACGCCCGATGCTGCCGCGCGGCCGCCCGCGCGGCCTCCCTCACACGCTGCACGGCTTCTGGATACAAAGGAGGCGCCGGGTTAAGCTTCTGCATCAGCCCCAGCCGGCGCCCTGCATCCCTCATGACGCTCCAGCGCATCCGGTCCAGGCAAATACGACGCCTTCTCGCTTCCATCCGCAGAATGCGCGCAATGTCGCGCATGACGTCCCAACTCGATGTGCTGCGAGCCGGATAGCTGTCGAGCAAGCCAAGAAAACGCACCTCCAAACCGCGCTCGAGCAGGTAACGCCCGATCTCCAGCGCGATCAGTCCGCCGAGCGAATAGCCAAGCAGGAAATAGGGACCATACGGATCAAGCGAGACTATCTCATCAACGTATCGTCCTGCCATCGCCTCGATCGTCGACAGCGGAGCGCGTCCATTCAGCCCAGTCGCCTGTATGCCGTACACCGTCAGCTCAGTCCTGAGCTGGAGCGCCACATCCCTGAGCTCAATCGTGCTTCCGCCGAGGCCATGGATGAAAAAAATCCGGTTCGGACCCGTTGCCCTGCGCAAAAGGACGAGCGGTGAGTGAGCCGCAGACCCATCGATCTGCAGCAGCTCATGCATGTCGCGGATCGTCGCCGCACTGCAAAGCTCAGACATCGGCAATTCGCGTCCGCAAACACGCTCGATTTCAAGCGCCAGCGACAGCGCCGACAGCGACGAACCGCCGGCCTCGAAGAAGTTCTCATGGGTCGCAACGCCGGATCGTTCCAGCACGCGCTCGACGAGCTCGACGAACGTCTCGATCGAAATCGAGCGGTCAGGTGAGGTCACCGCGCCCAACCCGTTCATACCATCCATCACACGCTCACACCGAGGCCGACGAGCACTGGCTGCGCACCGGCACGATCGATCTGCCCCAACCAGTTGCCGAAGATTTGCGTTGCCGTCCCTGACCAACGCGCGTTACCCGCCATGACCGCCCACAACGGACCCCGAGTTTGCGAAAAAGCGGCCCCACCACCGTCGCGCCGATATTCACTGAGAAGCGTCGTCGGGCCATATTCCGGATGTCCCTGCAGATAGACGTTCAAGGCACGTTCGCGACGCACGAACAGATCCACGCCTATCTCTGCCGAGCGCGTCAGAACGGAGTAGCCCGCCTGCCGCAGCGCGCCCTCACACAGGCCATTCCAGCGCGAGTGCGGCACCATCCATCGTGAAGGAAGCCCGCGCAGCAGCGGATCCTTCCCAACCACATCGACCTCGAATACACCGAAGCACTTATCCGGCAATCTCCGGCGCTCAATGCCGTCCGCATGCAGCACGGCGGCGTGCGCGGCCAGACATGACAGCACGAGCGGAACGCCTGCATCGATCGCCCAGTCATGCAGCGCCGTCAGCTCCGCCCAATGCGGCTCGCCCGTAAGATCTTCGCAGGGCGGCTCGGCGCCCGTCACGATCAGCGCATCGGGGCGCGACCCGAGCAGCCGGTCGACCGACATCGACGCGACGCCCTTCGCAACTGGTGGCAGCGATCCAAACCGTGCCACGCGCAGCCGGATCTCGCGTCCGCCGGCGGCGGACCCAAGCAACGTCGCAAACCGGCCCGTAACCCTCTCAAAGGACGCCGCGGGAGCGCTGTTGATCAATCCTACGTTGAGTCCGCCGAGCTCGAACAGGGTCGTGACACGATCGTCTGCCGCATTCCGAACGCAGGTCGTCATCGCCTCAGCAAACCAACGGCCGACGCCCGCAGTGCCTGATCCAGGTCCGACAGGATATCGTCGATATGCTCGATGCCGATGCTGAGCCGGACGGTCTCAGGCGTCACGCCGCTTTTGGCCAACGCCTCCCCGCTCAGCTGCCGGTGAGTGGTCGACGCCGGATGCGTCGCCAGCGACTTGCAATCGCCCATGTTCACCAGCCGTTTGAACATCCTCAGCGCGTCGAGCAAATCGCGCCCCGCCTCGAAGCCCCCGTTGACGCCGAACGTCAACAGCGACGGGCAGTGTCCACCCAAGTAACGCTTGACCAAGGCGTGGGACGGACTGTCTGCGAAACCGGCATAGTTGACCCACGCCACGCACGCATGGTCTCGCAGGAATGCCGCCACCCGAGCGGCGTTCTCGACATGCCGCTCGACACGCAACGCCAGCGTCTCGATGCCCTGCAGGAGGAGGAACGCGTTAAGCGGTGCGAGCGCCGCGCCGGTATTGCGCTGACATACCGTCCGGCAACGCGCCACGTATGCGGCCGGCCCGAACTGATCGGTATAGACGACATCGTGGTAGGACGGCTCCGGACGCGTGAGCATCGCAAACCGGTCGGCGTGCGCGCTCCACGGAAAACGACCGCTGTCGACGATGATACCGCCCATTGTCGTCCCATGACCGCCCATGAACTTCGTCAGCGAGTGCACAACGATGTCGGCGCCATGCTCGATCGGCCGGCACAGGATCGGCGTCGCCACCGTGTTGTCGACGATGAGCGGGATTCCGTTCCGCCTCGCCACATCTGCAAGACCACGCAGATCAGCGATATTGCCTGCCGGATTGCCCACGCTTTCGCAGTAGATCGCGCGGGTTCCGGCATCGATCAGCCGCTCAACATCCTCCGCGCGGTCACTCGCCGCAAAACGCGCCTCTACGCCCTGCCCGCGAAACACGTGCGCAAACAGCGTATAGGTCGCGCCATAAAGCTGAGACATGGAGATGAAGTTGGTGCCCACCTCGACGATGTTCGCGATCGCATAGTGGATCGCGGCCGACCCGGCGCTCACGCTCAACGCTCCAACACCACCCTCCAGCGCCGCGACACGCCGTTCCAGCACCGCGTTGGTCGGATTGCCGATCCTTGTGTAAATGTCGCCCGGGACCTCCAGATCGAACAATGCAGCGCCGTGCGCCGCGCTGTTGAACTCGAACGCCACCGTCTGGTGGATCGGCACCGCGCACGACCGGGAGGGATCGCCGTCATAGCCGCCATGGATGGCGATGCTCTCGGCGCGCAAACCCCAGTCGCGACCGAGCTTACTTTCAGGACGGACGTAGGCGGTCATCGCGGGCCACCACGACTACGCAGCAATGGTCTCGTAGGCCCGAGAGCCGACCGAATGACCGATCTCGGCCAGGATACCATCCCAAAACCAAATGCGAGCGCGAAGCGCTTCCTCCGCCGCCGCACCGGCCTCCTCCCACCGGGTGACGTCGTCGCCGCACAGATCGCAAACCATCTCCACAGCTTTCGGACCATGATCCTCTTCGTCGAGCTGGAGATGACGGTCGAGATAGGTTCGAAACGTCGTCGT
>CAXUIA010000201.1:4728-5021 GCA_964250835.1 uncultured Acetobacteraceae bacterium
CGCTGCATGCCGTCCGACGATCGGGAGCAAACCGCGGAACATCAGCGGAATGGAATCTTCCCGGCCAAACGTGAACGAGGATGCGATGACGTGCGGCCGTCCGGAACGCAGCGTCCGGAACGTTGCCTGCACGAAGCCAGCGGCGGAGACCGGTGCATGCGACAGGGTGAGCGCGTCCTCAACCGCAACGCCCGCACCGATCATCTCAAGAAACGACTTAATCGGCGAAGTGTCGGCGCCGATTTCCTTCATCGCTGCAATATAGAGCTCGAAATGCCCGGTTGCGACACCTG
>CAXUIA010000202.1:0-5018 GCA_964250835.1 uncultured Acetobacteraceae bacterium
GTCGAACGCCACGTCGGCTTGCCCCACCAGGCCTGAGATCGCGGCCGCTGAGGCCGGCTCAGGCGAGGCCGCCAGCGGGATATGACCCTCCGCAGTCAGCAGCCCCGACGTCGCATCCAGTCCAATCCAGCCGGCGCCCGGAAGATAGGCCTCCGCCCAAGCATGCAGGTCGGTGAAGTCCGACTGCGGACCGGGTGCTGCAGGATCGGGACGATCCGCCTTGAGCTGGATCAAATACCCGGACACGAAACGCGCAGCGATCCCGAGATGACGCAGCACCTGGACAAGCAGCCAGGCGCTGTCGCGGCACGAGCCGCGGCCAAAATCGAGCGTCTGCTCGGGCGTGAAGACGCCCGGTTCGAGCCGCACGATATACGCCACACGCTCAAACACGCGCCGATTGACCGCGACGAGCATGTCGATCGTCCGCTGCGCATGACGCGGGAGATCGGCCAGAAAGGCCGCCAAGCGAGCCCCGGGCACGCCGACGATTCGAAACGGCGCAAGCTCGGCGTCGAGCACCGGGTCATAGCTGAACGGCCAGTGTTCGGCCTCAGGCTCAAGAAAGAAGTCGAACGGATTGACCGGCGCGAGATCGGCGACAAGATCGACCGTCACCTCGAACCGCGTCACCATCTCGGGAAACACCACGCGCGCCAGGAAATTGGCCTGCGGATCCTGCTGCCAATTGGTGAAGTGGCCAGCCGGTTCGACCTTCAGGGCATACGCCAGGACCGGCGTGCGGCAGTACGGTGCGGGGCGCAACCGGATGGTCTGCGGCCCAAGCGCCACGGCACGGTCATACCGATACGATGTGCGATGAGTAAGCGCTGCGTGGAGCGTCATGATGCGTCCGTGTTCAACGCGCCACCTCTAGCAGCAAACAGGCCAGCCAGGGGCCTGCCCTGGACCGGGCTGGGGTCAGCGGCCACAGACCCGCCCTCAAAGGAGCCGATGCGATGATCGATCTACGCGACCGCGCCCACTCAGCTCACGCAGTCTGCGAAGCGCTGGAGCTCTCCCCTCATCCCGAGGGCGGCTACTATCGCGAACTGTGGCGCGACCAGCCACCATCCGGCGAGCGTGGTTCCAGCACCAGCATCCTGTTCCTTCTGGCGGAAGGTCAGCGCTCGCGCTGGCATCGGATCAACACGATCGAAATCTGGCTTTGGCAGGCCGGCGCCCCTCTGCTGCTCGGGATCGCCAGCGCCGACGAAAGCCCTCGCCACCTGCGGCTGGGACCCGACATGGCCAGCGGCGAACAACTGCAAGGAACGGTCGCCGCCCACGTCTGGCAGGCGGCACGCAGTCTCGGCGCCTGGAGCCTCGTCAGCTGCGTCGTCGCCCCAGCCTTCGAGTTCTCGGGTTTCGAGATGGCGCCCCACGGATGGTCGCCCGGAGATGTTCGATGAACTCCAGCCCGCTCGCGGTCCTGGCCCTAGCCGTGAGCTCTGGGCCACCTCGCACACCATCCAATGAGGCTCCCGGTAGCCCCGACCCAAATCGGCCCCAACCCCGAGCGTCAGCAATCCGTCCGAAAGAATTCTTGATAACGAAACGGCTTTGATGGATGAACATCCATTTCAGTAGCGTAACCGTCACGAAAAGAAGGTCGATTGGCCGATTTCAGCAACGCTCCGTCACAACGCCGCGGCACGATCCCCGTCGAGCGGATCTCGGCAGATCTTATCGCCGACGCCTTGCCTGCGATGATCGCCTATTGGGACCGCAACCTGATCTGCCGGTTCGCCAACGGTGCCTATAGCGAGTGGTTCGGCCGCTCGCCCGACCAGATGCTCGGCTGTCATCTGGCGGAACTGCTGGGTGATCACCTCTTTGCCCTCAATCAGCCCTATGTCAGCGCCGCGCTCGAGGGCCGCGAACAGCGCTTCCAGCGCACCCTGCAAAAGCCCGACGGAACCAGCGGTCACACCCTCGCCAGCTATCTGCCCCGGCGCGACGAGACCGGTGCGTTGACCGGCTTCATTGCCCAAGTGGTCGACGTCACCCCCGTGGAGAACGCCCGGCGCGCGCTTTCACTCGCCGCCCTCGTCTTCGACAGCATGATCGAGGCGGTGGTCGTCGCCACCCTCGACGACCGCATCGTTTCGGTCAACGCCGCCTTTACCATCATCACCGGCTACGAACCCGCCGAATGTGTCGGCCGAACCACCCACTTTCTCGGCCTGGACCGCGGCGACGATGAGTTTCGAAGTCACGTGAAAAGCATGGTCGCCCAGAACGGCTTCTGGCGCGGCGACGTTCGCAGCACCCGCAAGACGGGCGAACATTTCCTCGCCGAGCAGACCACCAGCATCGCGGCCGACCACGACGGCAAGCCCGCCTACTACGTGTCCCTCTTCCGCGACGTCACCGAGGACCGCCGCGCGCGCGACCAGCTCAACCGGCTGGCCAGCCATGATTGCCTCACCATGCTGCCGAACCGCGCGGCCTTGTCCGAGCGCCTCCGCATCCTCACCCAATCGGAGGCCGCGCCGTTCAGCCTGCTCTTCATCGACCTCGACGGCTTCAAGCCGATCAATGACCGTTACGGCCACGAATACGGCGACCACGTCCTGCAGGTCGTCGCCAGGCGCCTGGTCGCGGGCCTTCGCGAGAATGACTTCGTGGCCCGCCAAGCCGGCGACGAGTTCGTGGCGATCCTCGCCCGCGGTAACGAGCAGTTCCGCGACATGGACATCCAGGCTCGTCTGAAGCGCACGATCGCCGAGCCGATCACCCTCGGTGCAAACACCATTTCGGTTCAGGCGTCGATCGGTGTCGCACGCCACCCCGAACATGGCCGCACTCCGGCAGCACTGCTCGCCAAGGCCGATGTCGCCATGTACAAGGTCAAGCGCCGCAACGCGACGCAGCGTTCTGCCCCTGCCGATCCCCGCGACTGAATCGTCCTAAACCTCCCAAGGGCGCAGCGACGCCAAAGCGAGGCAAAGGCAGCCATGACCGAACACCAGTCCAGCCTCGCAATGCCACGCGCGGCCTCCAAACCTGCGCCCACCACCGACCCGTTCCGTTCCTTCGACGTCCTGCTCGCCGCTGGTTTCGCACTGCTCGCCTATCAGCTGGCCGGTCCCATACTGACGATCCCGCTGCGGATCCCGATCAACTACAATGAAGGCTGGAACGCGACGTTCGCCGCACGCGCGGTGTTGACGGCTGCGGGGCCGCTTTACCCCGGGCCGGAAAGCTGGGTCTTCAACAACTATCCGCCGCTGGGTTTCTTGCTGGTCGGCGCCCTGGGCCGATACGTCTTGCACGACATGATCGTGGCCGGGCGGATAACCGCCCTTGCCGCCCTGCTCGGCGCCGGTGTGCTGACCGGTCTGTGCGTCCAACGGCTCGGCGGCCGGACACGAGCCGCTTGCGCCGCCGGGCTGCTCCTACCGCTCTACGTCTGCTTCTTCTACAGGCTCTACGTCGCGGTGGACGACCCGCAATGGCTCGCCCAGGCACTCATGCTGTGCGGCCTCGCGGTTCTGCTCGGCCAGGTGAAACAACTGTCGGCAGGTGGGCGGCCAGTCGCCCGGATCGTGGCGGCGGCCCTGCTCGTGGTCGCCGGCGGCTTCGTCAAGCACAACCTGGTGGCGCTGCCGCTTGCCGTGACCGTGTGGCTGCTCCTCATCAACCGCCGTGCCGCCGTTGTTTGGATCACAGTCGCGCTCGCCGCCGTCTCACTCGGGGTCGCCGCGGTGTTACTGGCCTACGGTCATGCGGCGTTCACCGACATTCTTCATCACCGCCGCATTTTCCGGCTCGCGCTGCTGAAATACTCCGGTGAGGCGCTCGGTCCGATGCTGCCGATGGCGGTCGTCGCCACCGTGCTCCTGCGCTTGATCTGGCGCCGCCGCTGGGACGAACGGCGCGCGAGCGTGCTCTTCGCGGCACTGTTCGGCGCACTCGCGCTCCTCACCGGGATCCTTCAGCGGGCCGGCGAAGGTGTCTACTACAACGCACATTTCGAGACCCTGGTCGCGGCCTGCCTGGGGTTCGGACTGGCGATCTCACCCTTGTTCGGCCCGGCGGCGACACGCTGGAAACTGTCGGACGGACCCGTCGCGCTGACCTGTTTCGCCGCCTTGCCGCTGATCTGCGCCTGCCCCTGGCACCTGCCGCGGGCCTGGCACGACATGGCGGACCGGTCAGAGCGGACCGCAGCCTGGCAGCCGATGATCGCTCGCATCCATGCCGTGCACGGACCGGCGGGCTGTTTGACGATGTCGCTCTGCTGGTGGGCAGGCAAGCCGTCCGAGATCGACATGTTCAACCTGACGGAGATCAGCGAGGTCCAGCGCGCCGCCCCGGCCAGTTTCCGCGACGCCGTCGCCAGGCGTCACTTCGCGATCTTGGAGGATGATCCCGCCTCGTTCACGCACCTCAACGCAAAGGACCGGCTCGCTTACGATCCAGTCATGTCGTTGTTCGCCAACGTTTACGCCGTCTCGCTGCACGGGCCGGAGCAAACGGTGCTCCTGACACCCATACCGGCGCCCCCCGCGCGGCGCGACAGCGGCTCGCCCTAACGCTCCCAGACCAAGTCAGTCCGGCGGCGTTCTGTTCTGGCATCCGTTGTTCAAACGTCGTAGTCTGCCAGGCCATCGCGCCCAAGCGGCCGCCATGACCTGGGAGCGCGCGATGTCGTCGGCCTGCCTGCTCCGGCCAACGAGGCCAGCCGCCGATTGCTACCTGCGCCATGCTGACGCTCGGCGCCCTGGCCTCGCTGCCGTTCGCGTCTTTCGGGCCGGTCTGGCCGACGCTGGCCGATGCGCTGCTCGACCTGATCGCGCTCACCGGTCCCGCCCTCGATCTGGCGCTGAGGCGGCGTGTTCACCCGGCCTGTTCTTAGGATGGGCGTCATCCTGGCCGGCACAGGCGATGACTGACTTGTTCGCCCCCTCGCATCTGGCCGCCGCCGTGGCGCGCGTCATCGCCGGCCATTAAGGCCAGGCGCTCCGGCAACACGACCACCACACACCCAGCAATGTCCAACGCCTCAACCC